>CAJJZO010000045.1 GCA_905197585.1 uncultured Collinsella sp. | reverse complement strand
AAACCGGCGATGTCGCCAAGAAGCAAGTCGAGGTCTCGTTCTCGATTATCGGCACCGATGCCGACGGCAAGGCTCAGACCTGGGTGGCACCTACGCAACTCAAGCTCGACGAGGGCGCGACGGCTGCGGATGCCTTCATTAAGCTGCAGGAGAAGACGGGCTTCAAGGCGAAGTACGAACCGAACACGGCATACGGTTTCTACCTCGAAAGCATCACATCCCCGAGCGATGGTCGCACGCTTGCCTACGATCCGACGACCTATGCCTACTGGCAGCTGTTCGTCGACGGCGCGTCTTCCTCGGTTGGCGCGAGCAGCGTCAAGCTCACCCAAGGGCAGAAGATTGAGTTTGCCTATACGGCTGGTAGCGCGTCCCCTGTCGTTAAGGACCAGGTTGCCGCAAATGTGACCGTCATTGGTCGCGATGCCCAGGGCAAGACTCAGACCTGGGTCGATAACGCGCAGTATGTGGTGACGTCCGGCTCGAGCGCACTTGACCTTACGAAGGTCGCGCTTGAGGCGAATGGCATCGACGCCGTTGCTGCGGGCTCCTTCATTCTGAGCCTTAAGTACAACGGTGTTGAACTGGGTACGCCCCAAGATTATTCGACCTATTGGCAGCTGTTCATCAACGGCAAGTCGAGTGACTATACGGCGGACAATGTCACCATCCATGTTGGCGATACCGTCACGTGGTTCTACGGTGGCTGGGGCGACCAGCTGCCCTCTGATTCTGTCCATGCTTCTGTTCAGGTTCTCGGTAAGGACAAGGACGGCAAGCAGCAGGTTTGGGCTTCGACGGGCCAGACGAGTCTCAAGGCAGGCTCCACTGCTAAGGATCTCCTTGAGCAGACCGGCCTTAAGCTCGATGCTAGCGAATCGTCTTGGGGCTGGTTCCTCAACGGCATTACTTCGCCGTTTGATGGTAAGTCCTATGGCTGGGATGCTGCGACCAAGAGCTATTGGCGCTTCTACGTAAATGGCAAGTTCGCCGACGTTGGCGCCGGTGCCTACAAGCTCCAGGAGGGTGACGCCGTCACCTTTATGTATGGTGCTGACGCCGATGCCCTCCCCGGTCAGGTGCTTGGATCCGCCGATGTTATCGGTCCCGATGTCAACGGGAACAATACGCGTTGGGGCACGGCAAGCAATGTTTCTCTGCCCGAAGGCTCCACGGCCCAGAACCTTATTGAGGCAGTTCTGAAGGCCAAGGGCGTTGCGTACAACGGCTCCCAGAGTGGTGAGTACTGGTTCCTGAATTCCATTACTTCGCCGTTCGATCACAAGCCGTATGGTTGGGATGCTGCGACCAATAAATATTGGCATCTGTATATCAACGGAGAGCCCTCCTTACTCTGCGCCAATCAGATTACGCTCAAGAGCGGCGATAAGGTCACGCTTGCCTATACCACCGATAATTCGCCCATGCCCGATCCCGACAAGATTGTCGTGGATCCGAGCGCGACGACTCCTGATTGGGATGCCGAGTGGGCCGGCTACGGCAACAGTGGCAACGGTTCGACCGTAACGGATGCCAAGACGCCTGCGCAGGCCGCCGGTCTTAAGTGGGCCTTCGATTGGAAGGCCGAGTCTGGTCAGCAGTATGCCAACTGCAGCGAGCCTGTCATTGCTAACGGCTTTGTGTACATCGCGACCGAGAACGAGCTCATTAAGATCGATTCGTCCACGGGCAAAAAGGTTGCCTCTGCGCCGCTTGCCTCCAAGGTGAGCTATACCTCTCGTCCGATATATACCAATGGCCTTATCATCGTTCCGCTCAACGGCGGTGCGGTCCAGGCGATTACTGCAGACAAGCTGATCTGCAAGTGGCTGACGCCTGGTTTGACGGACTTGACGCAGAGCTCCTGCACCGTCGTTTCGGACGGCGAGTACGTCTATGTAGGCACGGTCGATATTTCGTATGACGAGAATTACAACGCGACCTACGGCAACGGCTCCTTTGCGCGCATTAAGATTGCCACGGGCGAAGTTTCTTGGCAGAACTTCGACCCTGCCGAGGGCTATTACTGGACTGGTGCGGCTTTGACGGATAAGTATGCCATCGTTCCTACGAGCGCGGGTACGCTTAAGTGCATTGATAAGACGACGGGCGATGTCGTTTCGACCATGAAGCTCGGCGCTGTCGCAAATGCCGATTGCATTGCCGATCCGTCCAATGGTTCGACCTTCTATCAGATGACGCACGACGGAAAGCTCCATGTGATTTCGCTTTCGGCGAAGGGCGTGCTGAGTGAACAGAAGACGGTTGATCTGGGCCTTACGAATAATCTGAGCGCCCCTGCGGTGTCTGGTGACAATCTGATTGTCGGCGGACAGACGGCTACTGGCTCTGCTCTGGTTCTCTATAACCTGAAGACGGGTAAGACCACGATGGTCGCTGCTGCCGACGGCAAGGCGCTGCCGGCTGGCCTCAACGGTATTGCTGCTACTCCGCTGGTGAGTGTTCAGGGCGGCAAGACCTATGTGTACTTCACCGTTAACAGCGCGGATAGCAAGGATTACGTCAACTACTCTGCTGGTGGTGGCGTGTATCGCTATACGCTCGGCGATGCAGAGGCGACGCAGATTTATGATGCGGCTGGCCATTACCAGTACTGTGACTCTCCGGTCATTGCCGATGCTTCTGGCAATCTCTACTACATTAATGATTCGGGCACGCTGTTTAAACTTGGAGCTGTCGAGTCTTGGACGGTTGCCTTTAACTCCAACGGCGGGTCTGCTTGCGACACTAAGTTTGTTGCTACGGCCGATGGCAAGCTGGTCAAGCCGGCCGATCCGACGCGCGATGGCTACACTTTCGGCGGTTGGTATACCGATGAGGCTTGCACGCAGGCGTATGACTTTAGCACGTCGGTGACGGCCGATCTGACGCTGTATGCCAAGTGGACCAAGAATGCCGTTAACCCTGGCGGTAATGGCGGCGCTGGTTCGAATGGCGGCGGCGGTTCTGGTACCGGTACTGGTTCCGGCACTGGCGCTGGCACTGGCACGGGTTCCGGCTCCGGCTCGAAGGGCGGCGCTGTCGCCCCGGGTCATAAGCCGACGACCAAGACGACGGTGTCGACCAAGACCGAGACCAAGGACAACAAGTCCGACAAGAAGGACTCCGATAAGTCCGATAAGAAGGACGAGAAGAAGTCTGACAAGAAGTCTGACAAGAAGGACAGCAAGTCCGACAAGAAGTCCGACAAGAAGTCCGATTCCAAGTCCGATACGGGTGCTGCTTCTACGACCACTGCTAAGAAGTCCTCTAGTGCTTCCGAGCAGGAGACTGGCACCAACCCGCTCGCCATTGTTGGCGTTGCCGCCGGCGTCATCGGTCTCGCCATCGTCGGCGTGTTCGTGTTCACCAAACGTCGGTAGGTGAGGGTTGTGTCCAATAAATCCAAGGACGCTGACCCCAAGCAACCAGATTCCTCGTTCATTCAGTTCGACGATGCAAAGCAACAGGGCGCCGCTTCGGCGGCGTCCGCCTCTCGTCGCAAGGCGCTCCTTGGCGTTCTTGCTGCCGCGTGCACCATTCTGATCGTCGTCTCGCTGGGCTTCGTCCATCCTTCCGAGAGCGGCTCCTGGTCCATTGACTGGATCGTTCAGACCGTGACGGGGGAGAGCGTCGTCGCCAAGGACACCAAGGGGTCTGGCTCGTCTGCCGCTTCGGGCGAGGCTAGTTCCAAGGATTCCAAATCTTCGAATGATGCAAAAGACGAGCCCAAGGGTTCGAACGACGCCAAGGACGATTCCGAGTCTTCAAACAAGGAATCGGACAAAAACTCGGATAGCAAGAAGTTCGAGGACCAGGACGGCAAGAAGTCTGGCGATAAATCCGCTGCCCAGAATACGGGAGCCGGCGATACTTCCAAGGTGTCTGGTGGTGCTTCTTCGGGCGGTGGCCAGTCGTCTAATGGAGCCTCATCCTCTAATGGTGGAAACGCCTCCTCGGGCGGCCAGAGCGGCTCGCAGGAGTCCAACTACGTTACGGTGACGGTTTCGGTCACATCGAGCTCTGTGGGCAATCCTGTGTCCTCTGGTGGCACCTTTACCTTTAACGAAGGCGCTACCGTCTACGATGCCCTGTGCGCGCTGGGCCTTTCTGTCAACGCACATGGCTCGTCGTACGGTACGTATGTCTCCGCGATTGGTGGTTTGGCCGAGAAACAGTACGGCGGCACGAGCGGCTGGATGTACTCCGTCAACGGCACAACACCCATGACGGCCTGCAGTAACTACGTTCTCTCCAATGGTGACAACGTCGTTTGGTATTACGTAACGGGCTAGAGACCTCGACATAGCGCGCCAGACGGGCGGTTCGGACCAACATCCGGACCGCCCGTTTTTCATGCGAATGGGACTGGGTCGCCGGGTCTCTCGGCAAACAAAAAACCGGTTGGAACGGGAATTCCAACCGGTTATACATTCAAGCAAATAGCGAATCGACTACGACCGTGCGCCCTCGAGGAAAAAGCGGCGGCTGAAGTAGTTGTACCAGGTGACGAGGAACGTGGCGATGGCCTTCATGGCCTGGTAACCGATGCTCAAAAACGTGACGCCCACAAACATGTACAGGTCGTTGAGGCCCAGGCCGATCACCGACAGGATGGTGAAGATCGTGAACTCGCGCTTGCGGCTCATGCCCTCGCGGTGGTCGAACACGTACTTCATGCTGAGCCAGTAGTTGACCACGACGGACGTGATAAACGAAACCGTGGTGCTCATCAAAAAGTCGAGGTGGAACAGCTCGACGAGCGCAATGAGCATGCCCCAGTCGATGCCAAAGGAGATAAGACCCACGACGGCAAACTTGAGGAACTGCTTGGTATGAGGTTGTGCCAGCGCCTTGCGCACGTAATCACATCCAATGCGTTGATGAATCGAGCAGAGGATACTTTAGAGCTTTTACAAGGGAAACGTAAGGTCTTTGCCAAGAACTATATGAACTCGCCAAATTTTCAAGAGCTAATCCGCAAACGTTGAAAATTTGCCCGTAAACGAGCGACACCCACGGACGATACTGCGCTGAGTGCGCGTCGTCCGTGGGCGCCGTAATGCTGCAGGGGTTTCGAGCTATTTTGTCTCGTCGCCCTCCAGGAAGATCTTTCGGGTCACAAAGTTGTAGACCATGACAAGCGCGGTGGCGCAGATCTTGGCGATATTGGCCTCGAGCCCCAGACCGGCGTTGAGTGCCAGCACGATACCGTCGTTGAGTGCCAGGCCGATCACGGACAGCACGACAAAGATAATGCACTCGCGGCGGCGGCTCATGCCTTCCTTGTGCGCAAACACGTACTTCATGCTGGCGACGTAATTAAAGATGAGCGAGACGATAAAGCCGCTGGTGTTGGCGATAAGGATGTTGAGGCCCAGACCGTAGTGGAGCAGATTCATAATGCCAAAGTCGATAACCGTGGCAATGACACCGACGACGCCAAATTTCATGATCTGCGCAAGGAGCTTTTGCATGGTACCTGCCTTGAGCTGGCGCCGAAGCGCCGCGGGGATGACAAACTTAGCAAGTTTAGCCAATCCCCGCGGGTGGTGCTAGGCGCGCTCCTCGATAGCACCGTTTCTATATGCATCGAGCAGCTGACGCAGGTCCTGGATTTGGCTGCGGATCTTGGCGCCAGTATCGGTGTCGCTCACCATGCGGCGACGGTCTGCTTGGTCAAAACGGTTGGTCTCGCTCTCGATGTCCACGTTGCGCGTGAGTGCCTCGGCAACCGTCGTAAAGGCCCGGTGCGACTTGAGGCGGCAGCCGCGCGAGCTCGAGATGAGCGTATAGCCGGCGATGCCCGTCTTGGGATGGTAAGCGCGGCAGAAGCCGCCATCGATGACCAGTAGCTTGCCCTCGGCGCGGATGGGCTGCTCACCCTTGGTGGTTTTAACGGGCGTGTGGCCGTTGATGATGTGGCCGGTCGGCGAACATGCCATGGGCGCGACGCCAAACTCGCGCATGATGTCGTCGCAGACCGAGGGCGACTTGGTAAGCGTAAAGTATGGGTCCATCGGCTCGACCCAGGTGCTCTTATCGGCGATATAGGCGCGCTCAAAGGTACGCACCAGGCGTCCGCTGGCGGGCGAGTTAAAGCCAATCCACAGGTACCACATCCAGTCGAGAGCGTCGCGGTCGCCCACGCGCCAGGCGCGGCGGGCGATGTGGTCGCAAAAATCGAGATAATCGCGGCCAGCGTGCCAGGTGCCCAGACAGTTCATGCTGCTAAAGGTGCCGTCTTCGTTGAGCGGAACGCAGCCGTGGAAGAGCAGGTTGCCGTTGGCGACCTTGTACATCGAGCCGTGGGAATAGAGGAAATCGATATGGCGATGCAGGTGATCGGCGGTGACAAACTCGGACACGAGCTTGTCGATGATGTGCTGCTCCTGGGGCGTGAGCGTATAGGGGTCCGCCGGATCGACGGTGGGGAAGTCGTTGGTCGTGAGCGGCCACACGCTGCCGTCGGCGAGCGTGACCGTGCCGGTGTCGTGTTCGATCTTGTCGAGTAACAGGCGGTCGGTCATGTCGAACTCGGGGTGGCGCTGGATAATCTGGCCCTCGAGCTTAAAGAGCAGCACGTTGATGGCCTTGATCAGCGGGGTGATGGACTCACCGGCGGTATAGGTGGCATCGGCAAAGGCGACAAGCTCACGCAGCGAGATGCCGTAGTCGTTCTCGAGGATCTCGTAGTTGTCGTAGCGTAAGTTGTTGCGCAATACCGTGGCGATGCAGGCGGGCTCACCGGCCGCAGCGCCCATCCACAGCAGGTCGTGGTTGCCCCACTGGATGTCGAGCGAATGGTAGGTGAGCAGGCGGTCCATAATCTTGGCTGCGCCGCCGCCGCGGTCGAAGATATCGCCCACCAGGTGCAGGTGGTCGACGGCCAGGCGCTTGATGAGCGAAGCGAGCGACTCGATAAAGTCGTCGGCGCTGGCGGTCTCCAGGATGGACTCCACGATGCGCTCGTGATAGCGCACGCGATAGTTGTTCTCGTCCGGGTGCGTGTGCAACAACTCGTCGATGATATAGGCGTAGTCGCGCGGGATGGCCTTACGCACCTTGGAGCGCGTGTAGCGGCTTGAAAGCGAGCGAGCGACCATGATGAGCTGGTCAAGCATCGTCTTGTACCAGGTGGGCGAGTCCTCGCGCTGGCTGCGGACCAGCTCGATCTTCTCGCGCGGGTAGTAGATGAGCGTACACAGCTCGCCCTTTTCGTCAAAGGTGAGCGTGTCGCCAAAGATCTCGTCGACATGCTCGCGCACGACGCCCGAGCAGTTGTTGAGGATGTGCATAAAGGCTTCGTACTCGCCGTGCACGTCGCTCATAAAATGCTCGGTGCCCTTGGGTAGGTTGAGGATGGCCGAGAGGTTGATAATCTCGGTAAATGCGGATTGTTCGGTGGGGAACTGTCTCGACAGCAGGCGCAGATACTTGAAGTCTTGCGGGTTGCGATCGAATGCGACCATGAAACACCTTCCGATGGGGCTGGTAAAACTGATAAACGGCGTCAAACGTTTATCAGTATGCGCCGCTTTTGTTTCGATTTTGCGCCAGCGGCTGAATTATCGGCTGAATGGTTTGGTAAATCGATTTAGTTGAGGTAGATATGGCGGTTGAGTGGAGACGACAGAGGGTGTTTTCTCAGATATTTATGCGTGGGGTCGGTGGAGACGATGGTGGTAAAGATGTTCGCTATTTTTGGTTCGATTTGGTAAATAGTGGACATATGTACCGTATGTAGGCTCACTGTGCGATAATTTGCGCAGCAATGAGTAAGGAGCCTCATATGAGTGATTTTGTCCTGACCTGTGAATCCGCCGCCGACCGAACCCGTGAGTTCTTTGCGTCGCGCAATATCCCTGTCGTGCGTTTTCATTACGAGATCGACGATGTTGTCTATACGGACAATCTGTATCAGTCGATTACGCCGGACAAGTTTTTTGCCCAGATTGCCGCGGGCGCCATGCCCAAGACGTCTCAGGTGAGCGTGGGTGAGTACGAGGAGTTTTGGGAGCCGTTTGTTGCCGAGGGTAAAGACGTGCTGCACCTGACGTTGTCGTCGGGTATTTCGGGCACGTATGGATCGGCTTGCGTTGCGGCGCAGATGCTCGCGGATCGCTATCCCCAGGGCGGCAAAGTGCGCATCATCGATTCGCTGGCGGCGTCTTCGGGCTTTGGTCTGTTGCTGGAATATGCCGCCGACGTGCGCGATAGCGGGGCTTCACTCGACGAGACGGCTGCCTGGATCGAGGAGCACAAACTCAACCTGCACCACTGGTTCTTCTCGACCGATCTGTCGAGCTACCTACGAGGCGGTCGCATTTCGGCTGCGAGTGCGATCATCGGCACGGCGCTTAAGATTTGCCCGCTTATGACGGTCGATTGCGACGGCAAGCTGTCGCCACGTGAGAAGATTCGCACTAAGAAGCGCGCGATTTCCGAGATGGCTAAGACCATGATGGCACACGTGCAGGACGGTGCGGATTATTCGGGTAAGTGCATCATGTCGCACTCGGCGTGCCGCGAGGATGCCGAGGCAGTTGCGGCGCTGATTGAGGAACAGGTTCCGCAGCTTAAAGGCAAGATTGAGATCAATGACATCGGTACTCTGATTGGCTCGCATACCGGACCTGGTACGGTGGCGCTCTTCTTTATGGGCGACAAGCGCGTGGATTAATTTGCCCCATCACGTCGCTGCATGATTGCTCAAACGAAAACGGCCCGTCTCACGTTTGTGGGGCGGGCCTTGCTGTTGCGGCTAGCGTTTCTTTCCGCGGAAGAAAAAGCCGTGCAGTGACGGCTTGAGGCCGCGATTGGCGCGATGCTCCTCGACGCGCTCGTGGATCGAAGCGACGCGCTCGATGACTTCGTCGGGAATCGGCACGTCGGGATTCATGTTCTCGACCTGGCTGACTTCGGCGGCGGCGACCTGGTCGATAATGGGCACATCGTCGCGCGAGATGACAGGTGTGGCGTCTTCCTTCATCTTGCGATAACGCTGCATCATGTCGGTCTGTAGCTGCTGGGCCGAAGGCGGCGTCCAGATGATGGCGTTGGCGCCGGCGGCGATGGTCTCGCGGATGCTCTCTGGCGTCTTGCCGCCCGGCGCGATGAGCGGCAGGTTGGGATAGCGCTCGCGCAGCTCGCGTAGGACCTGGGGCGTGTTCTTGCCGGCGGCGATGTTGAGAATCTTGGCGCCGGCGCGCACCTTGGCGTGGGCATCGTCGTCGCAGCGAACGACCGTGGCGATGACGGGGATGTCGGCGATGTTGGTGATGTGCTCTACCATCTCGGCAGTAGCGGGGGAGTTGACCACGCAGCCCGCCGCGCCTTGCATCTCGGAAACGGCCGCCATCTGCACGGAGCGCTTACCGGTCGTAGTTCCGCCGCCCACGCCTACAAAGACCGGGCACTCGGCGACGGTCAACAGTGCTTGCGTAATGGCGGGCTGCGGCGTGAAAGGGTAAACGGCAAAGACGGCATCGGCGTTGGAGTTGCGGATAACCGCGACGTCGGTGGTGTAGATGAGCGACTTGATGCGTCGGCCGAAGAGCGTAAAGCCGCTGGCCTCCTCGATCTCGTCGGGCATGCGAAGGGCAGCCTTGCGCAGGCGTCCGTCGATGGGCAGGGGCTCCATAGGGAGCAGGCCGTTGGGCGTGACGGCTACTTGGGGCTCGGTGAACTCGTCTGCGAGCTCGACCTCGGAGAAATCGACCGAGGCGACGATGTCCTCGTGCACCTCGGCGGGCACATCGATGGGAGCTTGGTCGTTTGCCGCCGCAGGCGTGTCGAAGGAGCTGGTGCCGACGAAGGCGTCGACGCGCTCATTTAGATCGTTGAGGGTATCCATGGAGGCTCGATTCTATGTGATAACGGCCGGCGCTATGCAGCCGGAATTGTGAATGCTAAATCGTTTGACGAGTTGATTTTTCCCCGCCGCGCCATCCGTTAGACCGAAGGGCCGGCGAACGTGAAGGAGCTGTGGTGGCGGGTATCGAGGTGCTATCTTGAAAGTCCCGTTTAAAAGAGAGGTGACGCGGTATGGAATTTTCGGCAATGTTGGGCTCGATTGGCCTATGCGTGGGCGCAATCGTAGCCGCCGCGGTCATCTACTTTGTGGTCACGGCCATTAAGGGCAAAAGGGCCGAACGCAAAGAGCGCGCGACGCTTAAACAACATCGTGACCAGCAGGGCAAACGCGCACAGAGATAGCTTGTTGAGTTTTGGATCCGTGCGCTAGCTGCGTTTTCGGATCAGGGCAATGTAGAAGCCCTCAAAGTCGCGGCTAGGCGGAATGGTGAGCGTGCCGGGCAGGCCGTTGGCGATGGCCGATACCTGACCCGCGGCGATGGCCTCGGTGAGAGCGTTGCTCTCGATATGCGGCTCCTCGCCGGCATCCTGGGCGCGGCGTGCTTCACTTTCGCTTGGCGTGCCGTCGAGGGGGATGAGCTCGCAGTCCATATGCTTGTCGAGGGCCTCTTGCAGGGCGTCCTCGTTTTCCTGCGGCAAGATCGAACAAGTCGAATAGACGAGCGTGCCGCCCGGTTTGAGGGCTCCCATGGCGCGGTCCAGAAGCGCGCGCTGCGAGCGGGCGCACTTGCTCAGCAACTGCTCGGTGAGGCCGCGCAGGCTTTTCTCGTTGCCACTGATGACGGTGCCCGTGCCGGTGCAGGGAGCGTCGAGCAGGATGCGGTCAAAGCGGAAGAACTCGTCGAGCTCGCGTGCGTCGATGCGCATGACGGGCACGTTTTTGGCACCCTGGCGATGGAGGTTCGACTCGAGCTTTTCGGCGCGGGGAATGCTCATCTCGCAGGCCGTGAGGTGTGCCTGGCCCTGGGTGAGGGCGGCGATCTGCGTCGTCTTGCCGCCAGGGGCTGCGCACATGTCCAGGATGTCCTCGCCTGCCTGGGCGCCCAGGACCAACGGCGGCATCATGGATGACAGGCTCTGCAGGTAGATCTTGCCGTCGCGGTA
>CAJJZO010000044.1 GCA_905197585.1 uncultured Collinsella sp. | reverse complement strand
TCGGTCTTTGGAGCAATTCGCTCCTCCCCCAGACGCTCGACGCGCACAATGCCCGAGGTCGTCTGCGGCACAAAGGCGTCACGCACCGTCTCGGCCAGAAAGCGCGAGGCGGACGAATCCAGATAGACCGAGACGCGCACCGGCGTATCGGAATCCTTCTTAACGGACGCGCCCATCTTAAAAGCGCGGGTCAGCTTATCTACGGGAATTTTCATAGCAAACCCCTCCAGCGGTTACGCGGCGCCCGAACGATGCCGCCATATGGATTGTACGATACCCACCGTCAGCAGCTGAATCATCATCGAAGACGAACCGAAGCTAATAAACGGTAGCGGAATACCGGTAATCGGCATCATGCCGATGCACATGCCGATGTTCTCGAAGGTCTGGAACGCCCACATGCCAACGATGCCAACACACGAAAGACGCAAAAACAGAGACTCGCACTTAAAGGCAACGCGGATCGTCGAGAAGATGAGCAGCACGTACAAGCACAGCAGCAAAAAGGAGCCGCAGAAGCCAAAGGTCTCGGACAAAAAGGCGAAGACGAAGTCGGTGTGGAACTCAGGCAGAAAGCCGCCGGCCGACTGCGTCGCATGGCCCAGGCCCTTACCAAAGAAACCGCCCGAGCCGACCGCGATCAACGACTGCTGCAGATTGTACGCATCGTCCGAATCGGCATTATCGGGGTCGATAAAGACCGTCAGACGGTTCATCTGATACTGCTTGATGAGCACATCGTGGCCGAGCAGCGAATCAAAGACCGAATCGAGCGCCAGGACGAGGGCCACCAGGCCCACGAGCAGGGCCAGGGTCGACAGCACCCATTCGCGGCGTGCACCGCTCATACAAATGACGATGGCGCCCGAAACCAGCACGACCAGGCCCGAGCCCAGGTCGCCCATGGCAACGACGGCCAAAAACGGAATGGACAGCATGCCGCAGAGCTTGACGTAGTCGCGAACGGTATCGATGCGACCGTTATACTGCGAGCCAAGCGTAGCAATAAAGAAGATGGTGATGAGCTTGGCAAGCTCAACGGGCTGGAATGTCAAGCCGATACCGGGAATCTTGATCCAGCCCGTCATGCCCAGACCGCCCGTATAGGACAGACCCGGAATCTTGGGCGAGAGGATCACGATCAGGTCGATGACGAGCAACGCCGTCGAGAAATTGGAAATACCGCGCAGGTCGGTACGCCAGACCAGCACCGCCAGCACCGCCCCGATGCCAATTCCCAGAAGATGGCGTGAAAACGATGCATCGGCCTTAAACTGCGAAGCCGACCAGATAATGATGGCACCGTAGGCGACGAGCGCCACAGTAGCCACGAGCACACCGATATGCACCTTTTGGCGAAACGTGCCGCGCGAGGCCGAAAGTTGCTTGTTGACGCGGTCCAGGCTGCTGCGAGAGCCGGTCTTGGTTGAACGGAACAGATCCGCCGGAGAAAAATCCATCGCAACCTCCTATCGAACCGAAGAATCGCCCGAGGCCGAAGAGGTATCGGGCTCGTCATAAATCACGCCGAGCACGTCGCGCACGACATGCATCGCGGTATCTGAGCCGCCGCCGCCCTGCTCCAGGACAGTAGCGATAACATACTTGGGGTCATCGGCCGGTGCATAGGCGCAGAACCAAGCGTATTCGTCCTCGCCGCGTTTCTCGCCCGTGCCCGACTTGCCGTATACCTGCGGCGTCAGGGTGCCAAAGTGAGCCGCCAGGGACGTCGATGCCGTGTAAATCACGTCGTGCATGCCGTTGCGAACAAGAGCCAAATCCGAATCACTGTTGATCTTGGCCTCCAGGCGCTTCTTCTTGCCCTTGCCGTTGTACTTATAGGCATCGCCGTCGCCATCGCGCGACACGGCAGACAAAAACACGTGGGGCACGTACTGTTTGCCGCCGTTGGCAAGACCCATATAGGCGCACGCCATCTGCAGGGGCGTCACCAGGATGTCGCCCTGGCCGATGGCAATGTTAGTCATATCACCGGCATTCCACTTGCGGTCCTCGGCAGAGGCGTCGGTGAAGTACGACTCTTTCCACTCGGCATCGGGAATACGGCCCGCGCCCTCACTCGGCAGATCGATACCGCAGGTCTTGCCTAGACCCCAGCGACGAAAGACCTCCTGCAGGCCCTCGGAATGTTTCTCGTCATAAAAGAACGCCTTGCCCATGTCGTAGAAGACGGGGTCGCACGAGTTGGCGATACCCGACTGCAGCGTCATGGTGCCGTGGCCGGAATGCAGCCAGCAGTACTTGCCCCACGACTTGCCCAGACCCGTCCAATAGCCCGTGCAGTTGGTCGTCTGCCCCGACGTGTAGGTTCCAAACTCAAGACCGGCCAGTGCCGAGAGCGGCTTGATGGTCGAAGCCGACATGTACTGTCCGCTAATGGCGCGGTTGAGCAGCGGGTGCGAACCCTTGTCATCATTGAGCTCGGTCCACACGTCATTTGAGACGCCGCCGATAAAGACGGACGGATCGAACTTGGGCTCGCTCGCCATGCCCAGGATCTCGCCATTGTTGGGATCGAGACACACCACAGCGCCGTTGCCGGCATTGCTGTAGCCAGTGGTCTTGGCAAGCTCGATAGCGCTCGCCAGTGCCGTCTCGCAGGCCTGTTGGATCTTAAGGTCGAGCGTGAGCTTAATGTCGGAGCCGGCCTTCGCGGGCACGGCGCCGGCCTGACCGGTCACATTGCCCGAGGCATCGACCTTGACGGTCTGCTCGCCACGAATACCCTGCAGCAGGTTTTCGTAGTAGCTCTCAACGCCCGCCTGGCCCACGATATCGCCCGACTGGTACGTAATCTTGCCAGCAGAAGCATCATCATCCCCAGAGGTTTTCTTATTCTGGGCCTCGAGCTGCTCGGAGGTAATGGTGCCGGTATAGCCCAAGATATGGCATGCCGTCTCGCCAAATGTATACTGCCGCGCTTTCCCCTCGTCAATCTTGACGCCCGGCAACTCGCCGGCATGCTCCTTAATATACGCACCCGTGGAGCGACGGACGTCCGTCGCGATGGTATGCAGGCTCTGAGCGCCCTCTGTATTGTCCTGAATATTGCGAAGGACCGCCACGTAAGGCATTCCAAGCACGTTGGCAAGATGGCGAACCAGGACCTCATCCTCGGCAAGGTCGCGGTAGGCCACGACAGCAAGTGAGGGACGGTTCTGGACAAGCGCCACGCCATTGCGGTCGAGGATGCGGCCGCGCACAGCAGGAGTGGTAACGGTGCGAGTCTGATTACTATTGGCCTGCTTCTCGTAATAGTCCGACGAGACCATCTGCATGCCCCACAGCTTGACGGCGAGCGCCGCAAACATCGCGCCCACACCCGTGGTGAGGATGGAAAAGCGGCTCTTAAAGGCGGTCACCGCGGTATTGCCCTCGCCCTCGGTGGCGCGCGGGGCCGTTCCATGCTGCGTATCGTAGGTAAAACGGGAATCGCCGCGACGCATGATGACCAGCGCGACCACGATGGCCACAACTAGCACGATACCGGCGATAATAACCGTCAACTGGGAAGACATCTACGGGCCTCCCCTATTTGAGCTTGCGGGTCTTGGGCTTAAAGCGCATACCCGTCTGGCGTCCGCCACGTGCGGAGAATCCATAGCCGGACTGTGGCACGACGCCGGACATCAAAAACGGAATGGCAACCAGACCCGTCAGGATCGAAGACGGCAGCGCATGGCCGAAGATCGCCACGACAAAGCTCGTCTCCATACCCATAAACAGCAAGATGATGCTGTAGATCACATTAATGACGAGCGCAAAGGCGCCCACAGTGATGCCGCGCGCACTCGGGGTACCGCTCGTTTGACCGGCAGCGCTGTACACCAGGGCAAAAGAACCCACGGTCAGCAGGAGCGACATAACTCCCACCGGCACGGCAGCGGACAGGTCATAAAACAAGCCGCTGCAAAAACCGCACACGACGGCACGGGTCGGGTCGCCCGAGAACACACTCAGGCACACCAGGATAATCATGAAGTTGACGCGACCGCCCGCAATGGAGATCTGCGGTGCCAGGCCTGCCTGCAGCAGCACGCACACGATGGCGGCGATTACAAACGTGCGGGAGCTCATCCCCTGCTCGTGTAGATCCATGGACATTCCCCCTATTCGTTCGAGCCAGAATCGGTCGTCTCGGACGTGTCGGAACTGTCATCCGAGCTCTCGTCCTTCGTCTTGGTTGCAACATCGCGCGACGTTCCCTGCGGCGTGCTGTTGGCCGTGCTCACGTCCTCATCCGAGGTCGACTGTTCATCGGTCAGCGAGGTAATGACCAGCACTTCCTCGTTGTTCTCGGCCGTGGTCTGAGCGCGCACCACAATGGGGTAGTACACGTCGTTTGCCGATTTCTCAACCGACGAGACGGTGCCGAGCGGTAGACCCTTGGGGAACACGCCACCGATGCCCGAGGTCACGATGATGTCGCCAACCTTAACATCGGAGTCGACGCTCACGTACTCAAGACGCAGCGTGCCGTCAGCCTGACCCTGCAGCATGCCCTGGGCGCGCGTGTCCTGCACCATGGCGGACACGCCCGAGTTCTCGGCGCCAATCAGGCGCACGGTAGAGGTCTTGGCCGATACCTCGATAATCTGGCCGATAACACCGGCAGAACTCGTCACGGGCATGTTGATGGTAAGGCCGTCGGCAGAGCCCTTGTCGATGGTTACGGTCGAGGTCCAGGCATCGCCCGAGGCACCAACGATACGAGCAGCGGTCGATTTGAGGTTGTAGGTCGACTGCAGCCCGACCAGCCCCTCCAGACGCTCGGCGGTCTTTTGAGCCTCGGAGAGCTCAGCAACCTTAGAGGTCAGCTCCTCGTTTTGCTTCTTGAGCTCGTCGAGCGTGTCCTGCGACGCCGTAAGGTTAGAGAACACGTTGCCGATGGCATTGAAAGGAGCCGCCACAGCCGAACCCACAAAGCGCACCGGCGAGGTAATCGTCGTTACGCCCGAACGCACGGCATGAATCGGTCCTGCCTCGCCCTCGCGGATGTAAAACGTGAGCAGCAACACCGAAATCAGGCTGAAAACAATCAACGGGCGCATACCCGTTGATTGTCGCTTGGTATTCAGATTTGTGGAGAAACCCGATGATCGTGCCAAATGGAATCCACCTTTTGGAAATTAAGCATTGGTCTGGACGAAGCCGCCATCAAACGCATTGGCCTCGAGCACGCGGGCACAGCCGTTAACGACGTTATCGAGCGCCGTGGGGCTGACGTTGACCGAAACACCGGTCTCATCGCGCAGTCGCACGTCGAGACCGCGCAGTAGCGCGCCGCCACCGGTCTGCAAAATGCCGTAGTACATAAGGTCCGAGGCGAGATCGGGAGGCGTGGCATCGAGGGCGTCCTTGACGGCCTTGGCCATCTCGTCGAGCGGCTTGTTGAGCGCGCGACGAATCTCCTCGCTCTCGATGCGCACGGTCTTGGGCAGACCGGTGATCACGTCGCGGCCGTTGACCTCGACGTCGAGCTCGTCCTTGAGCGGCACGGCGGAACCGACCTTGATCTTGATGTCCTCTGCCGTACGCTCGCCGATGGCCAGGTTGTAGGCATCGCGAACGTGCGTGAGGATGGCCTGATCGAACTCGTCGCCGGCAATACGGATGGACTGCGAGACGACAATGCCGCCCATGGCGATAACGGCGACCTCGGTGGTACCGCCGCCGATGTCGATGACCATGGAGCCGGTGGGTTCCTCGACGGGCAGGTCGGCGCCGATAGCGGCGGCCATGGGCTCCTCGATCAGGTAGGCCTGGCGGGCACCGGCCTGGATCGTGGCCTCAAAGACAGCTCGCTTCTCGACCGACGTGACGCCGGAGGGAACGCAGACGACAACGCGCGGACGCGGGGTCCACGGATAGCGCTTCTCGGAAGCCTTGTCGATAAAGTAGCGAAGCATGGCCTCGGTAACATCGAAGTCGGCGATGACGCCGTCCTTCAGGGGACGAACGGCCACGATGTTGCCGGGCGTACGGCCGAGCATGCGCTTTGCCTCGATACCGACCGCCAGGATGCGCTCGTCGTTCTTGTCGATGGCGACAACAGAGGGCTCGCGGATGACGATGCCCTTGCCGCGCACGGAGACAAGCGTATTTGCGGTGCCGAGGTCGATGGCAAGATCGCCCGCATAGCTACCGAAGAACATATCCATCAAAGAAAACAACGCAACTCCTGATGTGTTGGATGATTGCTGGAAAACTACTAGTTCATGATACTAGCGCAAGCCCGGCACCTCACTTGCGGTGAAGCGCCGGGCAAAGCTAAATCCCATAAGGTCACTACTGGTTGTCAGCAGCCGAGAAATCCATATCGAGCGAGGAAACGGCCCAGCCGATATGGTTGTCAGAGCGCACGAATTTGACGGTGTACTCCTGCTCGCCGCCCTTGGACAGCGATGCCTTAACCTTGGCGGTCGTCTCGGTCATGGACTGATCCATGCCCTCGACGGACACGGTGGCGCCCTGCGGAATCGAGGAGATGATCATCGACTTGGCGTCCTCGGACAGGCTCGAGGCCAGGCAAGACTCGGCCTTTGCGGTGTCACCGTCGCCGGCAGCCTGGAACAGATCGGTGATAACCGACTCCTGCGAGGGGAAGCCAAAGCCGCGCGTGTAGGCAAAGCCCAGACCGCCCGCAGCAATCAAGATGAGCAGAAGCAGCACGATGAAGACTTTGAGACCCGTGTGGCGATGGCGACGACGGACCTTGGCCTGCTTACGATCCTGACGGTCCTGCTGGACCATCTCGGACTCGGACAGCGTAAAGAAGCCGGTGTCCGAGGGATCGGGCATAAACTGACCGGTCGCGCCCGTAGGATCGAGCGGATCGACGGCAGGAGCGTCCATCGCGGGCGCCGGAGCCGTGGCCATAGCCGTCTGGGCAGACAGCGCGGCAAGCGAATCGTGCACGCGGGCAAGCTCATCGGCCTGCTCGGAGGTGAGCTGGTAGATGCCATCGGCAGTAGCGGCGTTAAAGGCGTCGAGTGCGTCGGAGGGGCGGCCGGCGGCAGAAAGTGCCTGACCCATGCCGGCGTTGAGCGCACGCGTGTCGTCGCGGGGGCCGGCAAAGTCGATAGCCGTGCGGTAGGTCTCCACGGCATCCGCCGGACGGCCGAGCTTAATGAAGCAACGACCAAGCTCGCCCAGTGCGGCGGCAGGAGCCGGATTGGCGCCGTCGATGGCAGCCTGACGGAAGGCAGTACCCGCGTTGGCATAATCGCCCGACTGGAACAGCGCATTGCCCAGGCCCAGATAGGCCTTGAACGGCGTGGCATAGGAAGCATCCTGCGTAGCACCAGAGAACGCCTGGGCGGCCGTCGTGTAGTCGCCCACGGCGGCGAGCGCCTTGCCGCGGTTGGTGAGCAGCGCGCCGCGCTTGCCGTAGGTGCCGTCGTTGAGGGCGGCAGCATAAGCCTCGGCGGCCTCGGCATACATGCCCAGGTGCATCAAGGCGTTGCCACGAAGGTGATCGGCCTCGCCCATAATCTCATCGGGAGTCTTTGCCGCCCCAAGCATCTGGGCTGCAGCGGAAAAATCACCCGCGCGGTAAGCGGCGCGGCCCTGTTGGATCAGCTGGCTATTCAAGGAAGTCCCCTTTACTCGTGAACGATCTCGACATGGACGATCTCGTCGCCGGCACGCAGCTGCGAAATCACATCGAGACCCTCGACCGTGGTACCAAAGACGGTGTAACCGGAATCGAGGTTATGCTGGGCGCCCAGGCAGAAGTAGAACTGCGAACCCGCGGAATCGGGGTCCATGGAGCGTGCCATGGCAAGGGCACCATCGACATGGCTGTTGCGCGGATTGGTGGCAAACTCGCCCTTGATGCAGTAGCCGGGGCCACCGGTACCGGGCATGCCGTCGGGGCCCTCAAGACCAGCGGCGACGTCGGCGCCGGACATATCGCGGGTATTGGGGTCGCCGCCCTGGATGACAAAACCGGGCACATAGCGATGGAACTTAAGGCCATCATAGAAGCCCATCGTGGAAAGCTCGCAGAAGTTCGCGACATGAATGGGAGCGCCCTCGCCGTCAAACTTGACCTTGATGGTACCCTTCGACGTCTCGATAACGGCGCACTCGTCGCCGGCAAGCTGATACTCGGGCGTGTAGAGCTCTTTCTTAAAACCAAACATGTGGTTCCTTCCTCGTGCGTTTAAAGCATATTTGTACGAATTGTAGCAATAAGCATGCGCTTACATCAATTGCGCACGTAGGTTATGCCGACTATGGCGAACTAATTTTGGGAACGCTGCTGCGGCTTCCAGGAGCCCACATTGGCGTCGTACTGGTTCAGCGCGCTGTTGCCGCCCTGTGCGATGGGCGCCAGGATCTCGCTTTGGTGGGAACTCATCGACTCGCCATCGGGAATGGCCAGCGAGATATCCCAGCTCTGGCAGATCACGTCGACACGCTCGTACATCCACTCGGCAAGCTGCTTTAAGTGGGCGATGTCGTCCGCATAGACCGTATCGTCCTGATACTTAAGGTTGTTAAGCTCATCTTGCGTCTTTTTGATCTGGTCGCGTAGGGCGTAGGCACTCTGCGACAGCTCCTGACGGGTGGACAGCGGCGTTCGGAGATAACCGTTGTTAAAGGAATCGATGACCTCGCCGATCTGGTCCTCATCACCGTAGGACACGATGGTCTGATACAGACCGTCGAGTCTGGTATAGAGCTGATCATCGGTGAGCACGGTTTCTTCCTGGACCACCTCGGCAGAATCGTCCTGCTTGGTATCGTCCTCAGTCGCCTCGCCCTTTTGGCGCGTGGGGAAGGTCGTCTGCGCAGCCTGGCCAAACTGGTCGTAGAAGGCAGGCATGACACCCATGGGATCGGCCGTCACGAACCAATAGGCACCGCCGCAAACGACGGCAAGGACCGCGATGACGATGAGCGGCTTGGGGATATGACGCTTGTGCTTGTGATAGGCGTCCTCGTCGGGATGCACCTTGCGCTTGGGTTTTTGAGCATCGTCATGCAGGGAAACGGGCGTGTGAATATCGACCTTGGGGATACCGAAATCCTTATCGAAAGCCGGCAGCACGCAGGTCTCGTTAGGATCGGCGGCGTCCGAAAGAACCGCGGCAGCCGAGGCGGGCGCATGAGGCACCTCGGTATCGATCTGCTCTTGCGTTAGGCGCGGAAAGCCCGCCGTGCGGCCCGCTGCCAGGTCGGATGCGGCCGCGTCCTCGGAGAGGATACCCGGAGCAGGGCGTCCGCATTTTGGGCACGTGCGATCATGCGGAGAAAGACGGGCACCGCAGCCCTCACAGAACACGAACTCGGTGTGCTCGGGACCATCGCCCGGACCCACATAGGCGTTGCAGTAGGGGCAGAACGAGGCGCCGTCCTCGATAGTCTTAAGGCAATGCGGGCAGATCACGGCATCCTCTTTTCGAAGCAATTCAAACAATCGAGGTTAGAGCATAACATCGCCACGGCCCCACAGGAACAAGGCACCAATTCAACATCGCCAGGGCGCGTAGTTACTTCTTCTTTTTGCTCGGCATCGAGACTTTGATGCCTTGGGCGGACTTGGTTACGCGAGAGCGCTTGGCTCCGCTACCCTTCTTTTTCTTGGGCTGGGCCTGGGCCACGCCCTCGAGTGCGCGGGCCTCGGCCTCGCGAGCGGTGCGATCTTCGCGGCGCTGCGCCATGTCGGCGACGACGCGCTTGGCAAAACGTTCGGCCGTCGAGCCCGTCGAGCTCACCTTGCCGCCACCGCGACCCAGGCGGACGCGCACACCGCGGCCAAAACCAGTTGCGGCATGACGACGACGCGGCTTGAGCGAATCCATCATCGTGGCGAGCTTAAAGAACACCGAGCAGGTAAAGACCACGATAACAGCCAAGATAACCATCTGGCCCATCGACAGGTTGGCAATAGACAGCAGCTCCGGGAATCCGATAACGCCCACCAGGATGCCGGCGACTACAAACACAAAGAGCACCACACGTAAGGGCGTGAGAGGCTGCGAGATGCGCCAGATTAGGCTGACGCTCGCCGCGCACGACGTAAGCAGGCACATCGTAGACAGCGTGAGCTGGCTAAAGCCAAACACGCGCGCCACAAAGATATCGAGCGCCGCAGCCAAAATGACCGCAATCGACGCCGGCAGTGCACGCTTGAGTACGTTGCTCAAAAACGCACCCTTCACACGAGCATTGTTGGGCTCCAGGCCCAACACAAAGCCCGGCGCGCCGATGCAGAAGAAGTTAATGAGCGTCATCTGGATGGGCTCGAAGGGGTACGGCGGCAGCGCGATACACAGCGCCGCCAGGCCCATCGAGAACAGCGTCTTGGTCAGGAACAGTGAGGCCGAACGCTGCAGGTTGTTGATGGAGCGACGGCCCTCGGCCACCACGGCGGGCATCGAGGCAAAGTCGTTGTCGACGAGTACGATCTCGGCCACGTTACGCGCGGCATCGGAGCCGGCCGCCATGGCCACGGAGCAGTCGGCCTCCTTGAGCGCCAGCACGTCGTTGACGCCGTCGCCCGTCATGGCCACGGTGTGCTCGCGGCGCTTGAGCGCCTGCACGAGCTCGCGCTTCTGCTGCGGGGTCACACGACCAAAGACATGGTAGCGGTCCACTGCGGCATCAAGCTTGGCCGGTGTATCGAGCGTCGTGGCGTCCACATAAGCGTCAGCCCCCGGCACTCCCACCACGCGCCCGATCGACGACACCGAAAGCGGGTCGTAGAAAATCATCAAGTTGAGGGTCACGCCCTGCTCGTTAAAGTAGCCGATGGTCTCGGCCGCCGAGGTACGAATCTCGTCGCGGATGGTCACAAAGCCCACGGGCTCGGCCTCGCCCACCATATCCCCATCGGGCGTAAAGCCGTCCACGCGCGCCACCACGAGCACGCGGCAGGTATCGGCAAGCTCGGCGACACGGTTCTCGACCTGCGAAAACACACGATCAGAGAGCACAAACTGCGCGGCACCCATCACATAGGAGCCCTGCGCAAAAGAAGCGCCACTCCATTTTTTAGACGACGAGAACGGAATGACCGACAGCGGCTCAGACACCTCGACCGGGCGATCGGCGTAATAGTTGAGCAGCGCCTGGCAGGTCTCGTTGGCATCGGCCGAAGTCGCACGCGCGACGTTAGCCAGCGCAAAATCGAGCACTGTGGTATCGACGGGAACAG
>CAJJZO010000043.1 GCA_905197585.1 uncultured Collinsella sp. | reverse complement strand
CCGATTTCGTCCAGAATGGATCGCCTTCCTTGCCCTCGCCCTTGGTGTTGGAAATCAGGGCATCCACGAATTTCAGAATATCGGCCTCGTTGCGGATATACGCCAGCGGGTTATAGTGCATGGATTTTGAAAAATCTATGCTGTTGAATACCTTGATTTTGTACCCGCGTTTTTGCAGGAAAGCCCCGACCTGTCCCAGCACACCACCTTTGGGATCGACCACCACATAAGAGGAATGAGCCTGTAAAAGCTGGGGCGTAAGCCAGAAGCGGGTTTTGCCGGAGCCGGACGAGCCGATAATACAGCAATTCAGGTTTCGGGCATTTGCGGGGATTTTCGGGCGGGTGTTCATCGTGAGAAACTCCGTCCCGGTTAAAATCACGTTGTTTTCAAACCTTGGATCAACAAACGGTTTGATGTCTTTTTCCGTTCCCCACCGGGCGCTGCCGTATTCTGCATCCCGCCGGAACTTCTTAGCGTTCTTGCTTTTGAAATAGATCAGCAGCCGGAAACCAACGGCTCCTACAATACCGATAAGCCAATCCAGCGGGGCAAGACCGGGTGCAAAGTCAGCAAAGGCCGGGCCAATCGTCTGGCCCAGCCCGATGAGCTTATGTGCAAAATCGTTACCCGCCGCCAGCCGGTAGGCTGTCCCCAGCTTGAGGAACGCCCACAGGATGAACAGATAGGGAATGTTCGGAATGAGATATTTTCTAATCTTATCTGTCCTCATGGGCCACCTCCTTTGCACGTTCTTTCTGCTTCGGCTTTTCTTTGGAAAGCTGATCTGCCGCCTGTTGCAGTTGTTCCCGGATGGGAACACGGTTCGATTTTGCTTTGCTTAACACCTTCCGGGAATACTCAGAAAAGCAGGCGGTCATTGCGTCTGCCTGTCCAGCCTTGAAAAACAGCAGGTATTTGTCCGGCCCGGTTTTATAGAACGCATAGTCCACATTCCATTTCCGGGCCACGCGGTCAAAGGACTTGGCATCCCCGGATAGCTCAATGCTGTTTGTGGCTGTGCCGTGGGCCATGAGCTTTCGCACACTTTGTTTGCCATGCGGTACTTGCCGCCCACGGTATGCCTTGCGGATCTTCCGGCCCACCATGCCCAGCACATACGCCAGTCCCCGCGCTGTCAGCTTGGTTGTTTTTACAGATATGGCTATCGTGCGCCGGGAAATATCTTCATCAATCAGTTACACCGCCTCCTTCCTTGGGACAATTTGTCTCGAAGTGCCATCACCGATCCCCACGGTCTTTTTTCTGCATTTGACGGTAGCCCTCCAAAGAAGAACCGTCTATGATTTCCTGATAAGCGGCCATTTGCTCCCGGATAGAGAGCTTCGGGAAAGAGAATACCTTATGTTCCTTGGGAATATCCTGCAAGCCGTGATACACTTCCACGAAATGATCGCTTTCTTTGACAACATAGCCGCCCGGGGCAAAATGGCCGCGGGCGCTTGACGAGGTGCCTTTTGGCTGTGTGGCGCGGGGCCTGGCTACTTGGTCTTGGCAACCAGCAGCGGGTCGCCAAGCTTGACGAGCGGGTTGCCGCCGATAAGCGTTCCAGACTCGCCGACATGGTCGATGCTCTTAAGACGATCGAGCTCGGAGACGATGACGGTCACGATGTCCTCGTGACCGGCGGCCTTGATGGCCTCGCGGTCGAAGCTGATGAGTGGCTGACCTGCCTTGACCACATCGCCCATCTCGATAAAGCGGGCAAAACCCTTGCCGTTCATTTCCACGGTGCCCAGGCCGACATGGATGAACACGCGCAGGCCGTCTTCGGTAATCATGCCGATGGAGTGGTTGGTGACGGTGGTGGCACCGATGCGGCCGTTGGCGGGCGCATAGATGGTGCCGGTAATGGGCTCGATGCCATAGCCCTGGCCAAGCATGCCCGAGGCGATCGTCTCGTCAGGGACCTCGTCCAGGTTGACGAGCACGCCGTTGACGGGGGCATAGATGACGCCTTCGCGGGTGGCGAAGCTTGCTGCGGGCGGAACGGACGCCTCGCCCGTCGAGGTGAAGGTGGACTTAAACGAATCGAGCAGACCCATAGTTGCCTCCAACTTAAATAGGCGCATATCGCGCGTTTGGTTTGCCGGAAACGTTTCACATGTGTTTCGCGGCTTGGTCAACGCCCCTATTCTACGCTGCTCAACGATACCTCTGAACTGGGATTATGTGATATATCAGTTGAAGGGAAACTTATTGCTGGAGTGTTTCTGCGCCACGGGTTCAAGTGGGGTACGCTTGAAGGCGAAAAACAAGGGCGCATAATTTGCGCGAAGGGAGCACATATGATTGTCGAGAACCATGCGCTGTGGGGCGAGGAACCGACCGAGGAATATCCGGCGACGTTTACGTATTTGGGTGCCGAGCCGCTGCCCGATAAGCCGAATGGCCGCCGCCCTGCTGTGATTATCTGCGGCGGAGGTGCGTTTACGCATATCGCTCTGCATGAGCAGGATCCCGTGGCGTTTGCGTTTTTGGATCACGGTTACCAGGCCTTTGTACTCAACTATGTTACGAGTTCTACGGGTGACGTGAGCTTTCCGCACCCCCAGGCAGATCTTGCCAAGATGGTCGCCACGGTGCGCGCGAATGCCGACGAGTGGCATGTCGATCCCAAGCGCGTATGCGTCGTGGGCTTTTCTGCGGGCGGTATGATCTGCGCCTCGCTGGCAACGCAATGGAAGACTGGTCCCTTCGCGGGCCTGGCAGGGGCGCGTCCGGACGACATTCGTCCCGATGCCGTGGTGCTGGGCTATCCGCTGCTCGACTTTGCCTATGTGCGCGACATGCAGACGCGCGATCCGCGCATTGACTTGCGTGTGCCCAAGACGGGCGGCAAGACGGGGCGCGATTTGCTCAACGACTACCTGTCGATGGTGACGGGTGGCGAGGCAACTGACCAGCACCTGGCCGATATCTGCCCCACCACGCATGTTTCGCGTCAGATGCCGCCGACCTTTGTGTGGGGCGTGTCCGACGACAAGACGGCGCCGATCGCGCAGGTCTACCCGTTTGCGCAGCGCATGGCCGAGGAGGGCGTTGCATGCGAGATGCACGTCTTCGACCAGGGTGGTCACGGCCTTTCGCTCGGCAACGCCAACACCGCGGTCGACAACGAGGACAAGCAGGTGGCGGTCCGTCCTTGGATTCGCCTAGCCTTCCGCTTCCTGGAGCGCCACGGGTTTTAGTTACGGCGTTTTACCAAACGCCGTAACCACTCGACGCTGCAAGCCCGCCAGGGCGGCAATCTGTCGATTGAACATCGGTGTGTGTTCGCGCTATCATGCGTGGTTAAATGGTTAGCCATGGCAAACGGTTAGCCAAGATAAACAAAATGTAACGCCCTGTGGGCGCCGGGGGAGGAACACGGACGTGAAGCTCGATACACTCGAGATTGGAAAGGACGCCGTTGTCGCATCGGTGACATCCGACGATCAGGCGCTTCGACAGCATATTTTGGACATGGGTCTAACGCCGGGCACCGAAGTTACCATGATGAAGTACGCCCCCATGGGTGACCCGCTCGAGATCCGCCTGCGTGGCTACGAGTTGACGCTGCGCAAGGACGATGCCGCTCGCATCGAGCTCGTGGGTGTTCACGACACCGATGCGGGTCCGCGCGCTAACGCCGCAATCGGCACGACGGAGCATCCGGCCCTGGGCGAGGGGACGTATTCGCCCCGCGCCGCGAAGACGGCCGTGCCTGAGGGTGCGCCGCTGCATTTTGCCCTCGCCGGCAACCAAAACTGCGGTAAGACCACGCTGTTCAACCAGCTTACGGGCTCCAACCAGCACGTCGGCAACTTTCCCGGCGTAACGGTCGACCGCAAAGACGGTACCATTCGTAACCACCCCGAGGCGAGCGTTACCGACCTGCCCGGCATTTACTCTCTGTCGCCGTACACGGGTGAGGAGATCGTGAGCCGCCAGTTTATTCTGGATGAGCATCCCGACGCCATCATCGATATCATTGACGCCACCAACATCGAGCGCAATCTGTACCTGACGCTGCAGCTTATGGAGCTCGACTGCCCCATGGTCATCGCGCTCAACATGATGGACGAGGTGACGGCCAACGGCGGTGCCGTGGACGTCAACCTGCTTGAGAGCCTGTTGGGCGTGCCCGTTGTCCCCATTAGCGCTGCCCGCAACGAGGGTATCGGCGAGCTGGTGGATCATGCCCTGCACGTGGCACGGTTCCGCGAACGCCCCGGTCGCCTGGACTTCTGTGCGCCCGATGGTCCAGACGGCGGCGCGCTGCATCGCTGCATTCACGGCATCGCCAACCTTATCGAGGACCATGCCGCGACGGCGCACATTCCCGTGCGTTTTGCGGCGACCAAGCTGGTTGAGGGCGACGAGCTGGTGACCGAGGCGCTTCACCTGGATCGCAATGAGCTCGACGCTATCGAGCACATCATTACCCAGATGGAGGGCGAGGCCGGCACCGACCGCCTGTCCGCGCTGGCCGATATGCGCTTTAGCTTTATCGGCGACGTGTGCGGGCGTTGCGTCGTCAAGCCGCACGAGAGCCGCGAGCACGTGCGCTCCGTCAAGATCGACCGCATCCTGACGGGTCGCTACACGGCCATTCCGGCGTTTCTGGTGATCATGGGCCTTGTCGTTTGGCTGACGTTTGGCGTGATCGGTGCGGCGTTGCAGGGACTCATGGAGGACGGTATCGCGGTCATCATCGCCTCGGCCGATGCGGGTCTCAAGGCGTTCGGAACCAACGACGTGGTGCGCTCGCTGGCTGTCGACGGCGTGCTCACGGGTGTGGGTAGTGTGCTGACCTTCCTGCCGATTATCGTTGTGCTCTTCTTGTTCCTCTCCATTCTGGAAGACTCCGGCTACATGGCGCGCGTGGCCTTTGTCATGGATAAAGTGCTGCGTCGCTTTGGCCTGTCAGGCCGCAGCTTCGTGCCTATGCTCGTCGGTTTTGGCTGCACCGTGCCGGCTATCATGTCGACCCGTACGCTCCCATCCGAGCACGACCGCAAGATGACGGTCATGCTCACGCCGTTCATGAGCTGTTCGGCTAAGTTGCCGGTCTACGGTCTGCTGTGCGGGGCGTTTTTCCCGCAGGCGACAGTTCCCGCCATGGTCTCGCTCTATTTGATTGGCATTGCGGTCGGTTGCATCGCGGCTTTGTTGCTCAACCGCACGGCATTTAAGGGCGACCCGGTGCCGTTTATCATGGAGCTTCCCAATTACCGCCTGCCGAGCGTCAAGACGACGGTGATACTGGCATGGGATAAGGCCAAGGACTTTATTACCAAGGCCTTTACCATTATCTTTGCCGCTACCGTGGTCATCTGGTTCCTTCAGACGTTCGACATCCGCTTTAATGTGGTCGCCGATCAGTCGCAAAGCCTGCTTGCCGGTCTGGGTAGCATTATCGCGCCGGTGTTGGCCCCACTCGGCTTTGGCGACTGGCGTGCATCCACGGCGCTCGTCACCGGACTTATCGCCAAGGAGAGCGTCATCTCGACCCTCACGGTACTTTTGGGCGCGACCTCGCCCGCGGCACTGTCGACCATGTTTTCGCCGTTCACCGCCTACGTGTTCCTGGTCTTTACGTTGCTGTACCCGCCGTGCGTGGCTGCGATCGGCGCCGTCAAGAGCGAGCTGGGCGCGCGCTACGCCGTTGCCGTGTTCGCGTTTCAAGTGACGGTCGCCTGGATCGTGGCGTTTGTCGTGCATTCGGCGGGCATATTGCTGGGGTTGGCTTAGTTATTTATTGACGGCGCAACCTCTGTGTATCGAATTGTTTTCGGCCCCGCATCTGTTGCTGACGGATGCGGGGCCGTTGCTATATAATCGCCTCCGCTCAAAATGATTGGAGACGTTATATATGAGTCAGGCAAGGCAAGACGGCATCACGCTCAGGCAATGGCTCCCGCTCGTCGGGCTCACCTGCTGTGCGTTCGTGTTCAACACGTCGGAGTTCATGCCCATCGGCCTTTTGACTGACATCGCCGCGTCGTTCTCGCTCACCGAGTCCCAAGCCGGCATCATGATCTCGGTCTATGCCTGGGGCGTCATGCTGCTGTCGCTGCCGCTCATGGTGTTCGCTTCGCGCTTTGAGTTCAAGCGGATGTTGCTGGGCGTGCTGGCCGTGTTTTCGCTGGGCCAGTTTCTGTCCGCTGTGGCGCCGACTTATCCCGTCCTGGTCTGTGCGCGCCTGGTGGTCGCTTGCGCACATGCCGTGTTCTGGTCGGTCGCTTCGATTATGGCCTCGCGCCTGGTCGACACTCGCCACGGGGCGCTCGCCATCAGCATGATCGCTACGGGCTCGTCAATCGCGCAGATCTTTGGTCTGCCCCTCGGTCGCGCTATTGGCTTGGCCGTGGGCTGGCGCATGACGTTTGCCGTGGTCGGGGCGCTGTCTGCTGTCGCGGTTGGCTACCAGGCCACGGTGTTCCCCACCATGCCAGCGGGCGAGCGTTTTACGCTCAAGCAGCTGCCCGAGCTGCTCAAGAACCCGCTCCTGATCGCGCTCTACGCGGTCACGGTTTTTATGGCGACCGGCTACTACGCGGGTTACAGCTATATCGAGCCCTTCCTGGCACAGGTCGCGCACGTCGACGCGGGCGCCATCACCATGACGCTGACGGCGTTTGGCTGCTCTGGTCTGCTCGGAAGCTGGCTGTTTGGCCGCCTGTTCGATGGGCATCGCTTCCCGTTCTTGGCTATTACGCTCTCCGGCGTGCCGGCGGCCCTGCTGCTCATGGGTCCGGCCGCATCGTCGCTCGCGGCAGTGCTTGCCGTCTGCGCACTGTGGGGCTGCTGCGCCACGGCCTTTAACGTGGCGTTCCAGGCCGAGCTCATCAAGAACACGCCGGCGGATTCGTCGGCTGTCGCCATGTCGATCTTCTCGGGCCTGTTCAATCTGGGTATCGGCACGGGCACCGCAATCGGCGGCGCCGTGGTGTCGGGCCCGGGCATCGCTTGGATCGGCTACGCGGGCGGCACGATCGCCGTCGTGGGCGTCATCCTCGCCATTACCGTACTGTTCCCGGCCATACGCCGCGCAAAGCCCGTCGCCTAGCCACATCCCCTCATCAGTTGCGGTGGAATAGTTCTTGTTTAAGGCCTCTGAAGACCCAAGCAGGAACTATTCCACCGCAACTTATTTTGGGGAAGAGGATACAAGCTGGGCATACAATGGATGTCGTTGTGTTGAGCTTACCGGGAGGTTGCTATGTGGGCATACGAGACGACGTTCTATCAGATCTATCCGCTGGGCTTTTGCGGAGCTCCGCACGAGAATGCCGCGCCCGTTGCCGAGGACGAGCTCGCCCAGGTTGCCAACGCCGCGCCCAATCCCGACGCTCCCATCATGAAGATCGCCCAATGGGCCGACTACCTGCAGGAACTCGGCGTTGGCGCCGTGCTCATCAACCCGCCGCTCGAGTCCGATAGCCACGGCTACGACACGCGCAGCCTGCGCCATATTGACCGCCGCCTGGGTAGGGATGCCGACTTTGCCGCCGTGTGTGAGACGCTGCATGCCCACGGCATCCGTGTGGTGCTCGATGCCGTCTTCAACCACGTCGGTCGCGGCTTTTGGGCCTTCCGTGATGTGCAGGAGCGCAAGTGGGATTCGCCGTACAAGGACTGGTTCCACATCAGCTTCGACGGTGACTCGTGCTACGGCGACGGCTTTTGGTACGAGGGCTGGGAGGGCCATTTTGAGCTTGTGAAGCTCAACCTGCAAAACCCCACTGTGGTTGATTACCTGCTTGAGTCCGTGCGTCACTGGGCCGAGGGCTTTGGCATCGACGGCCTGCGCCTGGACGTCGCCTATATGCTCGACCGCGACTTCATGCGCTGCCTGCACGCCTTTACCCGTGAGCTCAAGTCCGACTTTGTGCTGATTGGTGAGGCGCTCCACGGCGACTACAACCAGATCGTCAACGACGAGATGCTCGACTCCTGCACCAACTACGAGTGCTACAAGGGCCTGTACTCCAGCTTTAACTCGGTCAACATGTTCGAGATCGCCCACTCGTTGCACCGTCAGTTTGGCGGCGACCCGTGGTGCATCTACCGCGGCAAACACCTGCTGTCTTTTGTCGACAACCACGATGTGCCGCGCCTGGCGAGCATCCTGACGGACAAGTCCTGCCTGCGCCCCGCCTATGGCATGCTGTTTGGCATGCCGGGCATTCCGTGCGTCTACTATGGCAGCGAGTGGGGGATTCCTGGCGAAAAGGGCGGCCCCGATGGCGACTGGGCGCTGCGACCTGCGCTCGATGAGCCTGCGCCCAACGAGCTGACGGCCTTCATCAAGCAGCTCGCGCACCTGCGCTCGACAGACAGTGCGGCGGCCCGCGCCCTCAACTACGGTGCCTATCGCAACGTGGTGATCCAGAACAAGCAGCTGCTGTTCGAGCGCGCCTGTGACGGCGCGACGGTGCTCGTGGCGGTGAACGCCGTGGGCGAGCCTTACACCTTTGGCGCCGGCGAGCTCAACGGCTCCTTTGTCGATCTGCTTGCCGACGACGCGCTCGCGGTCGAGCTGACGGGCACCCTCGAGCTTGCGCCCTACGAGGTGCGCTATCTGTTGAGGGCCTAGATCATGGCGGCGTCCGACGAGGGCTATCAACATATTGAGCATGGGTTTGAGCCCGTGTTCGACCAGCACTCGCGCGTTTTGGTGCTCGGGTCGTTTCCCTCGGTGCTTTCGCGCGCCAATGCCTTCTACTATGGCAATCCGCAGAATCGCTTTTGGCGCGTGATGGCCGCGTGCCTCGGTGTGCCTGTGCCGCCCAACGAGGGCGATTCTTTGGCAAGCGGTGAGCACGCGGCGCTCGATGCCTCCATTGCCGTCAAGCGATCTATGCTGCTTTACGGCGGCGTAGCCCTATGGGATGTGATTGAGAGCTGCGACATTAAGGGCTCGAGTGACGCGAGCATTCGCAACGTTGTGCCGGCACATATCGAGTGCATTACCGGCGCAGCCCCCATTGAGCAGGTGATATGCAACGGTGGCACAGCTGGTCGGCTCTACAGGCGCTATCTACAAGAACGCACCGGGCTGCCCGCCATCGTTCTGCCGTCGACAAGTCCCGCCAATGCGGCATGGCGCCTGGAACGCCTTGTCGAGCGCTGGCGCGATGCCGTTGATTGGGGCGCTCTGTAATTTAGATATCTGATTGGGCGCGGGTGCCGAGGCGTTTGATGATGACGCGCCAGATTGGTGCGGGCACGGCGGGCCTGGCACGCACCATGCCGTCGGCATCGACGCTACCGGCATTGCCGCCGCCAAGTCGCTGTGCATGCTCGACGGAGCAGCCCATGCGCACAGCGCCCACAAGCTTATCCATCGCTTCCGAAAATGGTCGGCGCAAGACGCCCATGCGTGGGGAATGGTGAAGCGCTGCGATGCCGCTGCCAGCACAGATGACAACGCCGTCGCACCATGGCAGGTCACGTAGAATGCATGCCCGGTGCAAGCGGTCGAGGACTTCGTCCGCCTGCTTGTTGTTTTTTGACAGGGCCTGGACGACGACATAGATGCGTGTCTCTGTATTCCCAAGGCGATCGAGTATCTGCTCGACAGCAATCATAGCCTCATCATCAAATGCATCGTCAACAGCGAGCACCATGCCATCGACTGCACCGGCATCATTTGCCTTCAAGTTGACTGGGCGGGGGAGTACGGTGCCAGAAAGCTGGGCATAGGCGGCGATGGCATCCTGGAGGTCCCAGAGCAAAAACTCAAGATCGGCGCTCTCGGGAATACTGACAAACGCGATGTTATGCAGCGTTTTTGGTATATCGCCGCGTGCGGTCGTCTCCATGCCGCCTCCTTTCCGGTTGGTTTCCGTTTAGGTTACACCGTCTGGCGGCGTCTCGCCACGCTATCCTAGTGCAACCCTTACGAAAGGAATGCCATGCGTCTGCCCATGAATACCTCGCTTGCCACGCTCAAGCCCTCCGGCATCCGTCGGATCAATGCGCTCGCCGCCCAGCATCCGGGGTGCATCGCGCTTGCGCTTGGCGAGCCTGATTTTCCCACGCCCGATGTGATTAGCGCCGAGGTGACCGCCGCGCTGGGCCGCGGTGACACGCACTATCCGCCCAACAACGGTCGCCCCGCCCTGCGCGAGGCGCTGTCTGCCTACATGGGGGACGCGGGCCTTACGTTTTCGGCCGACGAGGTCATCCTGACCGACGGAGCGACCGAGGCCCTGTCGGCAACATTTATGGCTATGCTCAACCCCGGCGACGAGGTCATTATCCCAACGCCGGCCTTTGGCCTGTACGAGAGCATCGTCGTGGCCAATCATGCCAAAGCGGTCTTTTTGGATACAGAGCCTGCACAATTCCAGATTGACGAAGACGCACTTCGTGATTGCGTGACACCGGCGACTAAGGCCATCGTCATCTGCTCGCCCAACAATCCCACGGGTTGCATCCTCGACGCGGCGTCGCTCGACGCCGTGGCGCGCGTGGCAGACCAGACGGGCATCTACGTAATCTGCGACGACGTATATAACCGCCTGGTCTACGTGGACGGCTACGAGCGATTTGCCCAGCGTCACCCGGAGCTTCGCGATCAGACGGTAGTTATCGAGAGCTTCTCCAAGCCCTGGGCCATGACCGGCTGGCGCTTAGGTTGGCTCGCAGCCGCAGCCCCCGTCATCGCCGAGATCGCAAAAGCTCACCAATACCTAATATCGAGTGCCGTCTCCTTTGAGATGGACGCCGCGGCTCGAGCTCTGACCGTCGACCCAACCCCCATGCTCAATGTCTACCAAGCTCGCCGCGAACGCGTGCTCGTAGCCTTAAACGCCATGGGCCTCGACGTAGTGGAACCGGCGGGCGCCTTCTACGCTTTCCCGAGCATCAAACAATTCGGCCTAACAAGCGAAGACTTCTGCATCAAAGTCATCAAAGAAGCCAATGTAGCCCTAGTTCCCGGAGACTGCTTCGGAACCGAAGGCCACATCCGCTTAAGCTACTGCGTTTCCGACCAAGATCTGGACGAAGGCCTAAATCGCCTGTCCACCTTCATTTCGACCTTATAGCCCAGCGGGACGCAACACATCAGCCCACCGACTCAAGCACTATGAGTGGGGGCGTCAGCCAACGAAAACCCGGGCTGCCCCAAAGTCACCGCAGGCCGCGCCGCCGAAGGCCGGGCGCAAGGTTTTCGTAGATTCCGCACGAGCCGAAGGCCACTTAATGTGGCCTTCGTGCGAGCCC
>CAJJZO010000042.1 GCA_905197585.1 uncultured Collinsella sp. | reverse complement strand
CAGCACAAACGGCAGTGCAGGGCTGATCGTGCTGGTCACGCGCGGCGCGCGTCCCTCGAGCTGTGTTCCCGCGGCGCCGCGGTACAGCTCCAGAATCTCAGGCGTCATCGGAGCGCCGTGCTCGATTGTGTCGACCCCGGCCTGAAGCGCGGCCTTCACACCTTCGGCGCTCTCGACATGGGCCATGACCGGAAGGCCAACCTCGTGCGCCGCCTTGCACGCCGCCGCGGCAACCTCCACCGGCATACGCAGCACGCCCGGCTCGCCCACCTCGGTCGCGTCGAACACACCACCCGTTACGAACAGCTTAATGACGCCGGCACCGCGCGCATACAGGTCACGCACCTGTTCGGCTGCCTCGGCGGGACTGTTGGCCACCTGGGCGAACAAGCCTGCACCATGGCCGCCCGGCACCGTGACGCCCGTTCCCGGCGCCACCAGGCGAGGACCTTGATACTTGCCGGCATCGATAGCATCGCGCACGGCAAGATCGGCAAACAGCGGGTCGCCCGCGCCGCGCACCGTGGTCACGCCACTTGCCAGCTGTTGTTGGGCGCTGCCCTTAAGAATGTGGCGCACGATGGCGCGCCCCACGGGATTATCGAGCTTTTTCATCAGCGCACCCGCATCGCCCGCCGAAACCGGCTTGCCCGAACCGCACAGATGCACATGCATATTGATGAGGCCTGGCATGAGATACGCCCCTGCCAGATCGATGACCTCGGCACCTGCAGGCGCCTGCGCCACAGCACTCGGCCCCATCCACGTGATGACACCGCGCTCAACGGCCACGGCCATGTCGGGCTGCGGCTCCATATGTTCCGAACCATCCAGGACGGTCGCATTGATAAACAACGTGGAACGATCGGCAGACGCCATATCGAGCTCCTCCCCCTCAGAAAACTTGAACATCTGTCCATTATTATCCAGCGCGGCAGGATTGCTGCGGACATATCGGTTAACGGAGGGAAGAGGGGATGTGGGGGGACGGAATACGTTGCAGCCCCACCCCAGCAACATCAGGGGAATGTCTCGATCTGTAACAGGTACAGGGTTATTGGGCCCCTTGATGTTACAGATCAAGACATTCGGTCGACGTTTCACCGGTTTGTCTCGATCTGTAACAATTACGAACTCAAACAACTTCTAAACGTTACAGATCGAGACAAAACCTCTCAGCGCCCATACCACTGGCGTCTCCATTCCTCAGCCAGATCGGCCCGCTGTTGAATTCCCGCCAGTCTCATCTTTTCAGCCAGCTTCCCCGGGTTCTTGAGTTCATCAAACGTAAACCGAAGCACCTTGTGCCCGAGCATTGTCAGATGAGACTCCCGTTGACGTTCTGCCACGAATGGGTCGACCGACTCCCGGCCCTCGCCGTTCTGCAAGGTGTACTTCACCTTTCCGTCGAGCTCGCCGATGACACACGTCCCGTTCTCGAGCCGCCAAAAATAGTCGACGCGAAACACCTGGCTCGAATCGAGCGGATCGCGAAACTCCACCTGCAACTCCGGAACCGGAAAGCCGTATGCAATAAAGAACGCTCGAAACCGAGACTCGCCACCGTTTTCGGACATCCCGTCCGCATACGACGCAATCACCTGTGCCCTGCGATACCCTCGCCTGCCCTCGCAATCGGCGCGGAGGCGCTCGCACAAATCCCCACGTGAAACGCCTTTCGCCCGCAGTGCAGAATCGGCAATCGTCAACCCGTAGGAGAACGGCGCACGAAGCAAGCAATCCTCCACCGTGCGCCAAAATGACGTCACCTGCACGCCATCAACACGCTCGAGCGCGCCCGCCATCTGCGGACGCAACAACCTGCACCCGCTGTTCAACGTCATCGAACAGCCCGTCTTAACAAGAAAACGCGGCCCGAGCAGATCATTCGGCACCTCCAAACCCCACAAAAGCGCCGCGTCATAGCCCCAAAACGCCCAATCGGGATGAAATTCCGCAAGCCCTTTGATAGTCCTCAGCGCTCGCTCCGCCGGCGTCAATGCATCCCAATCATGCTGAAAACAGAACAGGTACGGCTCGGGCTCCGCGATATCGTCGGTTCCAACATGGCGCCGCAGCCACATGAGCTCGGTATTGTCATGCGTTGCGAGCAGCGCACCTTGCTTGGCCGTCTCCGTGAGCCGCGCGAGCATCCTATTCCGCGCCAACGTGTTGCGAGTCGCATGTTTGTGTTTGAGAACGGTATTAGACACTTTCATCACCACCACGTCAGACAAATGGACCATCGTCACCGTTGCCTCCGCTGACAAATGTCTTGATCTGTAACAGGAAGACCGATTTTTGGCCGCTAGATGTTACAGATCGAGATCTTTCGACACCGCGTCCAACCTTTGTCTCGATTTGTAACAGGTAGGTCGAGTTTTGGCCTGTAGATGTTACAGATTGAGACATTCCCCCAACCAGGTGCCAAACGTCTCGATCTGTAACAGTTAGACGTTCTCCAGCCCCCCAAACGTTACAGATTTAGACAAACCAGCGGCGCCCAAGCGTTCGTCTCAATCTGTAACAGGTAGACCGGTTTTTTGTCCCTAAACGTTACAGATTGAGACAAAGTCAGGGGCAGCAGAGCGACACCAGTAACATCCCCTACTCCCACTCCTGCTCGTAGATGTTGAGCGACTTTACGTACCGCCCCTGGGCGCCCATGATGTCGCGGACCAGACGCAAGAAGAAACTGATGCACGAGGTGTCAAAGCCATCCTGCAGGTCCTCCGGATGCACCGCACCAGGCCCATCGACCGCCGTGTCACTCAGGCGTGCGATGTCATACAGATAGAGTTGTCCCGCCGTCAGCCAGACATCGTCGACGCAGGCGAGGCGCACCGCAATCGCTCCGTCGCTCCAATGCTCCTTTTGCACGATATGCGGGTCGTAGACATCAAAGCGACGGTCGGCGCGCGTGTCCTTCAGCGCGACCATACCAGTCGCAGGATCCTTGTCCAAAATGCCAAAGCGCGAGAAATACTGCGTGTCGTGTACCTGCTCGAGCCGCTTGAGCGAGGCAGGCGAAAGCGATGTCGGCGGCTCTTCAACATACAGCTCGAGCAGCGTCTTGCCATGGCGATAGGAGCGCTCGAAGAGCAGCCAATCGGTAAATGCCATGTTGTAGGCCATGATTTCGTTTTGCGAAGGCTCGGTGCAATAGCTGAGCCACGGGTCGACAATGATCTCGAACTGTTCGCGCGCCGGCTCCAAAAACTGGAACTTCCGCAGCATCCAAAAATGGGCCATGTCGGCAATATCGTTGCCGACGGCTTCGGCTAGCTGCGCTCGGCCTAAAGCGTGATCAGTCATGGCATCCTCCTCAAACTGATGGACCTCAATTTGAGCTTACGAGGAGGGTGGGCAGCCACGACCAGCGCGGGCAAAATAGGCCTCCGGCTGCAAACCAGATGCTGACCAAACACTTGACTAAAAGCTTGACCGAAAATGCGCACCGCAACAAAATCGCAGGTAAACATAGACGGCCAACCCGTCCTTTTGAGCCAGATACCCACAGCCACCACAGAAACAACAGGTGACCACAGCCCAAGAAGTCGACAAATGAACACCCGTACGTCAACAAACGAGCAAATCGCTCGCAAAGAGTGTCCCCAACGACTAGACAAAAAAATGACTAGTCATTGGGGACGTTCTTAAATGACTACGTTACAGCTCCAGCGCCTCGGCGACTTCGGCAGCGCAGGCCAGGGCGTCGGCCATGGCGCTTACCACGAGCGAACTGCCATTGCGAGCATCGCCGGCCACGTATACCGGTGTGGCGCCCGCGGCGACGCCGTCGACACGCGCCGCAAGATGCGAGCCCTCGGCAGCCATCACAGGCAGCGGACGACCAGCAGTGGCAACGGGCACGCCAACGGCGTCGAACACACCGTGCTCCGGGCCCGTAAAGCCGCAGGCGATGAGCACCAGCTGGGCCGGCACCTCGTGCTCGGAGCCCGCGATGCGCTCCGGCTTACCGGCCGACCAGTCCAGATTGACCACACGCAGACCCGCGGCCGCGCCTTTCTTGTCCAGCAGCACCTCGAGGGTATCCACGCCCCAGGCGCGCATCTCGCCACCCATGGCAGCGATGGCCTCCTGCTGGCCATAATCGGTCTTCTTCACGTTGGGCCACTGCGGCCAGGGGTTGCTCGCCGCGCGCGCATCAGGCGCCGCCGGCAAGAACTCAAACTGGCGCACGCTGCGCGCACCCTGACGTACCGCGGTGCCCACGCAGTCGTTACCGGTATCGCCGCCGCCAATGACCACGACGTCCAGGCCGCACGCGTTCACCACGGGCTCTCCGCCATCGAGCACCGAGACGGTCGAAGCCGTCAGGTAGTCCACGGCGTACACCACGCCCGGGGCATCAATGTTCGCAGCCGAAAGCCCACGCGGAGCACGAGCGCCGGCAGCCACCACGACGGCGTCAAAGCCATTGAGCTTGGCCGCCACCGCAGGGTTCGTAACGTCAGCACCCAGCTCGAACACAATGCCCAGCTCGCGCATAAGTGCCACGCGACGCTCGACCACGGACTTCTCGAGCTTCATGTTGGGAATGCCGTACATGAGCAGACCGCCCGGGCGGTCGTCGCGCTCAAACACAGTCACGCGGGCCCCACGACGCGCAAGCTCCCATGCTGCCACCAGACCAGCAGGACCGGAGCCCACCACGGCAACCGTGGGCGCATCCTCCCCTGCCGGCTCAAAGCGGCGCGGGCCGCCGTTGGCCCACTCATGGTCGCTGATCGCACGCTCGTTGTCGTGAATCGTCGTGGGCTGGCCGTCGACCGAGCCCAGGTTGCACGCGGCCTCGCACAGCGCCGGGCACACGCGGCTCGTGAACTCGGGCATGGGCGAGGTGAGTGACAGACGATCGGCAGCCTCGTTCCAGCGGCCGCGATACACTAGCTCGTTCCACTCGGGAATCAGATTGTGCAGTGGGCAGCCACTCGGACGCGCCTTGCCAAAGCTCGCGCCCATCTGACAAAACGCCACACCGCACATCATGCAGCGGCTCGCCTGGGCACGGCACGCATCGTCGTCGAGCTCCACGTACAGCGGATCGAAATCGCGGCTGCGCTCCTCCACGGGGCGCAGCTCATGGGTCACGCGATCGATATCAAGAAAAGCACCGGGCTTACCCATGGCACTTACGCCTCCTTCTTGGTCGAAGCAACAGAGCTGGCGGCGGCGGGCACAGCGCCAGCGACACCACCCGCCACATCAAAGCGAGCGACATCGGCGGCGTCGGCGCGACCGGTCACAATGTCAAACGCCAGCTCCTCGGCCTGCGCATGCGTCTTGCCCACGGCCTCGGCGGCGGCGACAATCGCCAGCACGCGCTCGTACTCGGTTGGAATGACCTTCACAAAGTGCTTGCTCATCGTCTCAAAGCTGTAGAGCAGCTTAATGCCGCGCGGGCTCTGCGTCGCGTCCACGTGCTCCTGGATGAGCTCGCGAATCTGCGCCAGCTCGCCGGCAGTCGGGGCTTTAAGCTCAACGCTCTCGTGGTTCACACGGGCATCGAGCGTGCCGTACTGGTCAAAGACATAGGCCACGCCACCCGTCATGCCGGCGGCGAAGTTCTGCCCGACCTCGCCCAGGATGAGCGCCAGACCACCCGTCATGTACTCGCAGCCATGGTTGCCGCAGCCCTCGACCACCACCGTGGCACCGGAGTTGCGTACGCCAAAGCGCTGGCCTGCCAGGCCGTTAATGAAGCCGCGGCCGCTCGTGGCGCCAAAGAACGCAACGTTGCCCACGATGATGTTCTCATCGAACTTGTAGGTCGCATGCGGGTTGGGGCGCACCGACACCTCGCCGCCCGAAAGGCCCTTGCCAAAGTAGTCGTTGGCGTCGCCGCACACGTTGAGCGTAATGCCGCGCGGCAGGAAGGCGCCAAAGCTCTGACCGGCCGAACCATCGCAATCGATGGTGATGGAGCCGGCGGGCAGGCCCTCGGGATGCGCCTTGGTCACCGCATTGCCCAAGATGGTGCCCACGCAGCGGTTGACGTTGGCGATATCGGCGCGGAAGCGAATCGGACGCAGGTGCGCACGGGCATCGGCCGTATAGGGCACAAACAACGTGGAGTCGAGCGTCTTGTCGAGCTCGCTGTCCGCGGCCATCTGCGGCAGGAAGTGACGGCCGTCGGCACCCGGAATATGGGCACCGAACTCGCAGGTCGCGCTTGCCAGCACGGGCGACAGATCGAGCAGGTTGGCCTTGCGGTTGCCCGGGACCTCGATCTGGCGCAAGCACTCGGGATGGCCGACCATCTCGTCGACAGTGCGGAAGCCCAGGCTCGCCATGACCTCGCGCAGCTGCTCGGCAACAAAGAGCATAAAGTGCTCAACGTGCTCGGGCTTGCCGCGGAAGCCGCGACGCAGGCGGCAGTTTTGCGTAGCGATGCCGGCCGGGCAGGTATCCTGCTGGCAGTCGCGCTGCATGAGGCAGCCCATGGAGATGAGCGGCATGGTCGCAAAGCCAAACTCCTCGGCACCCAGCAGGCAGGCGACGGCGACGTCGGTGCCGTCCATGAGCTTGCCGTCGGCCTCGAGTACCACGCGCGAGCGCAGGCCGTTTTGCAGCAGCGTCTGCTGGGCCTCGGCAAGACCGAGCTCCAGCGGCAGACCGGCGTGCCAGATCGAATCGCGCGCCGCGGCACCGGAGCCGCCGTTGTGGCCGCTGATCAAAATCTTGTCGGCGGCACCCTTGGCCACGCCGGTGGCGATGGTGCCGACACCGGCCTCGCTGACCAGCTTGACCGACACGCGTGCGCCGGGGTTGGCGTTCTTAAGATCGAAGATAAGCTCTGCCAGGTCCTCGATGGAGTAGATGTCGTGGTGCGGCGGAGGCGAGATCAGACCGATGCCGGGCGTGGACTGACGGACCTCGGCGATCCAGGGGTAGACCTTCTTGCCGGGCAGGTGGCCGCCCTCGCCGGGCTTGGCGCCCTGGGCCATCTTGATCTGAATCTCGAAGGCGCTGCACAGGTAGCGGCTCGTCACGCCAAAGCGCGCGCTTGCCACCTGCTTGATGGCGGAGTTCTTGGAGTCGCCGTTGGCCAGCGGCGTTTCGCGACGCGGATCCTCACCGCCCTCGCCGGAGTTGGAACGGCCGTGCAGGCGGTTCATGGCGATGGCCATGCACTCGTGCGCCTCTTTGCTGATGGAGCCATACGACATGGCGCCGGTGTTAAAGCGGCGGACGATATTGAGCGCAGGCTCCACCTCGTCGAGCGAAACCGGCGTGCGACCGCTGGCATCAAAGTCCAGCAGGTCGCGCAAGCGCACGGCACGGCCGGTGCGGTGCAGGCGGGCGCCGTACTCCTTAAAGGTGTCGTAGCTGTCCTCACGGCAGGCGGTCTGCAGCAAGTAGACAGTCTGCGGATCGATGAGGTGATCCTCGCCGCCGAGCGGGCGCCACTTGGTCAGGCCCAACGTGGGCAGCTGATCGGGAGCCGGGCTCTTAAGGATAGCAAGCGCGGCGTCATAGCGCTCATTTTGCTCGCGTTCGACGTCCTCAACACCTATACCGCCCACACGGCTCACCGTGCCGGCGAAGTACGCGTTGACGAACTCCGGAGTGAAGCCCACGGCCTCGAAGATCTGCGCGGAGTGGTAGCTCTGCACCGTGGAGATGCCCATCTTGGACATGATGGAGACGATGCCCGCCGTCGCGGCCTTGTTGTAATTGGCGATGCCCTGCTCGGCCGTCACGTCCAGATCGCCGCGTGCCGCCAGATCGCGGATGCACGCATGCGCGTTGTACGGATAGATGCCGCTTGCGGAGTAGCCCACCAGCGCCGCAAAGTCGTGCGGGGACACGGCGTCGCCGCACTCCACCACGATATCGGCAAAGGTGCGCACGCCGGCACGGATCAGGTGGTTGTGCACGCAGCCCACGGCGAGCAGCGACGGCACGGGCACCTCGCCCGCTCCGGCGCGATCGCTCAGCACCACGATGTTCACGCCATCGCGAACCGCAGCCTCGACGTCTTCGGCAAGCTGCTTGAGCGCAGCCTGCAGCGCGCCCTCGCCGGCATCGCGGCGGTAGACGGCACGGAAACGGCGGGTCTTAAAGCCAACACGGTCAATCGCGCAAATGCGGTCGAACTCCTCCTCGCTCAGCAGCGGGCGCTCCAGGCGCACCAGCTGGCAGGCCGTACGGGAGTCCTCGAGCAGGTTGCCGTGGTTGCCCAGGTAGAGCGTGGTCGAAGTCACCATATGCTCGCGCAGGGCGTCGATCGGCGGGTTCGTGACCTGGGCGAACAACTGATAGAAGTAGTCAAAGAACGAGCGCGTCTTCTTGGACAGGCAGGCCAGCGGCGCATCGATGCCCATCGAAGCGAGCGGTGCCTTGCCCTGCTGGGCCATAGGACGCACGACCTCGTCGACGTCATCCCAGTGGTAGCCGAGCTTGGCCATACGCACGGCGGCGGGCACCTCGGCATCCTCGGCGGGCGTGGGCGCGACGGGCTTGTCGAGAGCCTCGACGGTCAGCGTCTCCTCGGCGATCCAGTCGCGATAGGGCTTTTCCTTGGCGTAACAGGCGCGCAGCTCGTCGTTGTAGATCACGCGGCCGCGGGCAAAATCGACCTCGAGCATCTGGCCCGGTCCCAGACAGCCGCTCGTCAGGATGTTCTCGGGGCTCACCTCGATGGTGCCCACCTCACTCGCCAGCATAAAGCGGCCGTCGCGCGTCACGTAGTAGCGAGCCGGACGCAGGCCGTTACGGTCGAGGGCGGCACCCAGGGTACGGCCGTCGGTAAAGGCGATAGCGGCAGGACCGTCCCACGGCTCCATGAGCATGGACTGGTAAGCGTCGTAGGCGCGGCGCTCCTCACTCAGGCTGTCGTTGTGGTCCCACGGCTCTGGCAGCAGCATGGATGCGGCACGCGTGAGCGGGCGACCGTTCATGACCAGGAACTCAAGCACATTGTCCAGAATCGCGGAGTCGGAGCCCTCGCGGTTGATGATGGGCATCACGCGCTCAAGATCGTGCTGCAGCACGGGGCTGTACAGGTTGGGTTCGCGGGCGCGAATCCAGTTGACGTTGCCCTTGAGGGTGTTGATCTCGCCGTTGTGGATGATAAAGCGGTTGGGGTGCGCGCGCTCCCAGCTGGGCGTGGTGTTGGTGGAGTAGCGCGAGTGGACGAGCGCCACGGCCGTTTTGACGGCGGCGTCGTTGAGGTCGATGAAGAAACGGCGCATCTGCGTGGCCACAAGCATGCCCTTGTACACGATGGTGCGCGAGCTCATGGAGCACACATAGAAGATCTTGTCGCGCAAGGCGAACTCGGCGTCGGCCTTCTTCTCGATGGTGCGGCGGCACACATACAGGCGGCGCTCGAAGGCGTCGCCGGCGGGCGTGTCGTCGGGGCGGCCCAGGAAGGCCTGCAAGATTGTGGGCATGCAGGCGCGGGCCGTCTCGCCCAGGTCGTGCGGGTCGACGGGCACCTCACGCCAAAAGAGCAGCGGCACGCCGGCCTCGGCGCAGCCCTCCTCAAACACGCGGCGGGCATCCTCTACGCCCTTGTCGTCCTGCGGGAAAAACAGCATGGCCACGCCATAGTCGCCCTCTGCCGGCAGAATCTGGCCGCACTTTTGAGCCTCTTTGCGGAAAAAGTGATGCGGAACCTGGAACAGGATGCCGGCGCCGTCGCCGGTGTTCTTCTCGAGTCCGGTGCCGCCGCGGTGCTCCAAGTTGACCAGAATGGACAGCGCATCGTCCAGAATCTGGTGATGGCGCTCGCCGTTGATATCGGCAAGCGCGCCGATGCCGCATGCATCGTGGTCGAATTCGGGGCGATAAAGGCCCTGCTGTTGAGCGGAATCTGCCTGCATCGCGATCCTCCCCTAGCTATTAGACAGTCAGTTGACTAGGCATACTAGGTGCATCGCCGGCCCGTTGTGTTTCCCACCCGTTTCGAAACAATCGCGTAACGCACGCCCTACGAGTGGACACCGCCGACCTCAAGGACGGCAACATAGGCCCCAAGTTCGACCTGTAAACTCACCGCTTCAAACATCTCAATCTGTAACACGAAGGGCCGGTTTTTGCAGCTAACTGTTACAGATCGAGATTTTCCATAGGACCATTTCTTCCTGTCTTGATCTGTAACACCTAGACCCAATTTCCATCCCCAGTTGTTACAGATCAAGACATTTCGGCAACCCCCTTTCCCCACCCCATTCAAATACAACTATTTTGTTAGTCATAGTTAACTTTTGAGCCTAAAACGGGTATCCTTTGCGGCGTCAAACAAACGGCACACAGGAGCGCACCATGCTCAACCATCTCAAACAACATTTTGGCTCCCGACGCACCGGCGGTCACGGAGGCCTAGACATTGCGCGGCATATCGGCCCCGGGTTACTCGTGCCCGTCGGCTTTATCGCCCCGGGCAACTGGGCCTCCAATATGGCCGCGGGCTCGCAGTTTGGCTACGCGCTGCTGTGGATCGTCACACTGTCCACGATTATGCTCATTGTGCTGCAGCACAATGCGGCGCACCTGGGTATCACCACGGGCGCCTGTCTTGCCGAGGCCACGACACGTTACCTCCCCCGCTTCGTTGGACGCACGGTGCTCGCCAGTGCCTATCTCGCGCCCATCGCCACCGCCATGGCCGAAGTCCTGGGTGGCGCGATTGCCCTTCAAATGCTCTTTGGGCTGCCCGTGCGTGCGGGCTGCGTCATCGTGGCGGCAGTATCGATGGCGATGCTCATGACGAACTCCTACAAGCGTGCCGAACGCTGGATCATCGCCTTCGTAGGCGTGGTAGGACTCTCGTTTTTGGCCGAGCTTGCGCTAGTCAAGGTCGACTGGCCGCAAGCCGCCGCAAGCTGGATCACGCCCAGTATGCCCACCGGCTCGGCAGCGATTATCGTAAGTGTCCTAGGCGCGGTCGTTATGCCCCACAACCTCTTCCTGCACTCCGAAGTCATCCAATCCATGCACTTCGAAGGCCAAGGCGAGCGGGTTATCGAAGAACGTCTGCGCTACGAGCTCTTCGACACGCTCTTTTCGATGGGCGTGGGCTGGGCAATCAACTCGGCCATGGTCATCCTGGCCGCAACGACCTTCTTTGCGCACGGCATGGTCGTAGACGACCTCGCCGTCGCAGCGGCTACACTCTCCCCCATTCTGGGCCCGGCGAGCTCGACAATCTTTGCGGTGGCGCTGCTGTTTGCGGGCCTATCGAGTAGTGTGACGGCGGGCATGGCGGCGGGCACCATCACCGCGGGCATGTTCGATGAGGAATACGACATCCACGACCGACATTCCTCGATCGGGGTGGCGACCTGTTTCGTCGGCGCAGTGGCGGCGTGCCTGGTCGTCCCGAATCCTTTTGAGGGTCTCATTTGGAGTCAGGCGCTGCTGTCGCGTGAGCTGCCGATTACGGTCTTTGTGCTCATACGGCTCACCAGTTCACGCCGCGGCCTGGGCAAAT
>CAJJZO010000041.1 GCA_905197585.1 uncultured Collinsella sp. | reverse complement strand
GCACGTCGGAGACGATGTCGGTCATGGGACGGCTGGCCCACTCACCAGAAAGGTCGATGGTCTGGCCCTGGTACTCGATGACCTCGGGGTTGCCGATGGCCTTGTTAGCTGCCTTAATGACACCCTGGGCGAGCGCCTTCATGCCCTCGAGGTCGGAGAAGGCACGGTAGGCCTCCATCGTGGTGAACTCGGGGTTGTGGGTGAGGTCCATGCCCTCGTTACGGAAGATGCGGCCGATCTCGAACACGCGCTCAAAACCACCGACGATGCAGCGCTTGAGGTGCAGCTCGGTGGCAATACGCAGGTAGCACTCCTGATCGAGCGCGTTGAAGTGGGTAATGAACGGCTTGGCAGTAGCGCCGCCCTGGATGGTCTGCAGGATGGGGGTCTCGACCTCCATGTAGCCGTCGGACTCCATAAAGCGACGGAAGGTGGAGAGAATCTGCGAACGCTTACGGAAGGTCTCGCGAACGTCGTCGTTGGCGATCAGGTCGACATAGCGCTGGCGATAGCGGGTCTCCTTGTCGGAAAGACCGTGGAACTTCTCGGGCAGCGGACGAACGGCCTTGGAAAGCAGGGTCGCGCTCTTAGGGGCAACGGAAAGCTGACCGCGCTGGGTGCGCACGACCACGCCGGTCACGCCCAGGATGTCGCCCAGGTCGAGGGCCTTGAGCGTATTCCAGGCAGCCTCGTCCATGTCGTTGATGCGGCAGAACAGCTGAATCTCGGCAGTCGCATCGCGCACGACGATGAACATGATCTTGCCCTGACCGCGCTTGGCGACCACACGGCCGGCGATCTTCACGACATCCTCGGTGTCCTCACCATCGGCAAGATCGGCGTACTTAGTCTCGATATCGGCGACGTAGTCCTCAAGCTCAGAGTGCTCAGGATAGGGGTTCTGGCCCGCCTCGAACAGGGCGGCGCGCTTGGCCAGGCGGGTGGCGCGCTCGTCGTTGAGCGTCGATGCCTGATCGGCGGCGTTCTGGTTCTCTGCCATAAGTTAGCTCCTCAAACTAAAACGCTCCCCAGGATTCGGTCCCAGGGAGCGAAAACATACCTTTACGCGGGACCGTGGTCTAGCGTGCGATCTTGGCGATGGTGTAGACGCGAGTCTTGCCGGAAGGCGTAACGACCTCGACGGAGTCGCCCTCGCCGTGACCGATGATGGCGTGACCGACCGGAGACTCGTTGGAAATCTTGTGCTCGAGCGAGTTGGTCTCGGTGGTACCGACGAGCGTGACTTCCATGACCTCGCCGTTGGGATCAATCAGCGAAACGGTGGAACCGATGGAGACGGTCAGGTCGCCCGTGGTGGCAGCAACCTGAGCGTTGGCGAGGATGGCCTGGATCTCGGCAATACGAGCGGCGTTCTGGGCCTGCTTGTCCTTAGCGGCGTCGTACTCGGAGTTCTCCGAAAGGTCGCCGAACGCGCGGGCTTCCTTGATGTCCTCGACGATCTCCTTGGCGTAATCGCCCTCACGCCAAGCGAGCTCCTCGACGAGCTTCTGGCGGCCCTCAGCGGTCAGTACGATCTGGCTTGCGTCCATACGGATATCTCCCCAACTCTGATCAAACAATCAACTGTCAACAAAACGAAAAAGACCGGCTAGCCTGCGGGCAAGCCGGTCAGGTGCTCACCCCAAAGGGATGGGACTACTCTGCGTCCGCGTCGCTGTCCTCTGCCTGCTTCTTCTTGGCAGCAGCGAGCTTGGCCTCGAGCTCAGCGATCTCCTTGTCCTCCTCGGACTGCTCGACCACGACCTCCTCGGCCTGCTTGGTCTCGGCCTTATCGTCGCCCTCCATACCCTCACGGATATTCTTGACGGTAGAGCCGAGGGACTTGCCGAGCTTCGGCAGGTTCTTGGGCCCGAAGATAATCAGGACAACGACGAGAATAATGATGAGCTCAGGAGCCCTCAGTCCAAACATGTAGACCTCCACAATACAGCGAGACAAGCTCGAATGAGTATACCGCGGGTATCGCGGTATCACAACACTAGCTAAAAAAAGGGACCGCAAGAAGCGGTCCCTCCTCATGCTCTGGTCGGGTTGACTGGATTTGAACCAGCGACCCCTGCGTCCCGAACGCAGTGCTCTACCAAACTGAGCCACAACCCGTTAGCTCGACTATAGTAACAAAGATTTTCGCCGCGTGCTAGAGAAATTTTTATTTCTTTGAAGCGTCGATTTGAACCGTGTTGGGAATAAGCTCAGTCGCGCAGGACCACCAGCCGTTTTGCTGGGCAGCGTCGGCAAGCCTTTCGGCCATGGCGGCGGTGCCGCAAATGGCAAACGAGCAGGCACCCGATCCGCACACATCTACAGCAACGGTGCCGTCCTGTTTACGCAGCCAATCGAGAACCGTTTGAATCTGCGACTCCATCTGTGCGGAAATGACACCAAGGTTGTTATGGATGAGTGCATATGCCGTCTCGGCATCACCAGCACGCAAGGCAGAAGCTATCGCGCCGGGCTCGTCCGCAGGCACCGGGGCCTCGTCAAAACGTCGATAGGCTTCAATTGTCGAAACACTTGCCTCGCGCGGCTTGACCAACACGACGGGCGTTGCGGGCAGCGCGGGGTACTCAGTTGCCAGCACGTCTCCCCCACCTACGTAGAACGCAGGACTCGCGTGCAAAAAGAACGGGACGTCAGCACCAATGCCCCGCGCAATATCGTCGAGCGCTGGGTCGGTGCGATCAATGCCCCAGAGCTCCGCCAAGGCGACAATGACCGCGGCCGCATCCGTCGAGGGGCCGCCCAAGCCGGCGCACAATGGAATGCGCTTCTCAATCGTCACGCAGATGTTTGCCTCGCGACCATAATGCTCGGCCATAGCAACCGCAGCCCGATACGCCGTATTCTTTTGCATGGGAAAATCTGATGCTGGAACCGTCTGGACGGTCAGCGCCTGCGACGGCGTGACCGTCACGGTATCGGAAAGACCGACGGCCGCCATCAGGGAATCGACCCTGTGGTAGCCGCGGTCATCGCGCTCGGTATGAACCCCCAGGTAGAGGTTAATCTTTGCCGGCGCGGAAAGAGTCAGGGACCGATCGGTCACCGTTAATGCTCCTCGAGCTGATTGCCGAGCGGGGTAAAAATGTGCTCGCCGCTCTCGGGGTCGAACAGCTCGACCTGACCGGTGAGGACATCGATGTACTGGTAGGACTGACGCGACTTGCGGCCACGACGCTCGTCAACCTCGACGATAAAGACGGCGGGGTGCACGCTCTTGATGGTGCCCATGCGCTCGACGACGCGGGTGCGGCCCATGTTGGCCTTCACCTTAACGCGATCGCCCACCATATCGGTCAGCTTCTCGTGGATGTCGTCGACGTGATTGACTTCCATCTCTTCCATGAACAGGGCCTCCAGAAGGTGCAATTCAAAAAGGGGATAATACCCCTAAGATAGACAAAACTCTAATACTATAGCACCCTGCTGCCGTCATACGCAAGTAGCTTAAAAAGCCCGGTCCCAAATTGACTACTTACAGACTATCGGTGTCCAAGACGATGGTGAACGGACCGTCGTTGACAAGATCGACTTTCATATCGGCGCCGAAGATGCCATGTGCTACTTGCTCGACGTCCTCGCGCACAAGCGTCAAGAAGTACTCGTAGAGCTCGTTGGCGACATCGGGGGCGCCGGCATCCGTAAACGACGGACGGCGGCCGTGGCGGCAGTCGGCAAACAGCGTGAACTGCGACACCACGAGCACCTCGCCGTCGACATCGGCAAGTGCCAGGTTGGTCTTGCCGTTCTCGTCCTCGTTGATACGCAGCCCGCGGAGCTTGCCCCACAGCTTGTCGGCCTCGGCACGCGTATCGCCATGGCCCACACCCAGCAGCACCAGGTAGCCTCGTCCAATGCGGCCCACGCACTCGCCGTCGACCGTCACGCCGGCGTTGAGCACGCGCTGCACCACCGCACGCACGGTCTACTCCTCGCCCGTCAGCTTGGCGGACAGATGCTCGAGCGCGTGGAAACGATGGCTGATGGCGTTCTTCTCGTCCGCCGTCAGCTCGGCCATGGTCTTGCCCGGCGTGTCGACCGGCAGGAACAGCGGGTCGTAGCCAAAGCCGTGATCGCCGCGGCCCTCGTGTGCGATAGTGCCCTCGCAGGCGCCCTCACCATAGGTGACCAAACCGTCCGTGTCGATGAGCGCAACGACGCTCATAAAGCGCGCGGTGCGATCCTCGTCGGCCACGCCTTCCAGGTTAACGAGCAGCTTGGCGTTGTTGGCGGCATCGTCGCCGTGCACGCCCGCATAGCGCGCGCTATACACGCCCGGCTCGCCGTCCAGGGCATCAACGACCAAGCCCGAATCGTCGGCAATGGCCATGAGCCCCGTCTCTTCGACCGCGGCTTGGGCCTTGATGATGGCGTTCTCCAAAAACGTCGTGCCGTTTTCCTCGGGGTCCTCAAAATCGCCCAGCTGGCCGAGCGCCACAAAGCGCACCTCGGGCATGACCTTGCCCAAAATGGCCTCGATCTCGGTGAGCTTATGAGCGTTTCCAGTTGCCACGACGATGGTCGCCGCCGGGTCAAGGGTGTCGATGTCAATCTTCTCAAGTGCCATGACTGGCCTCCTTGTCTCTATATCAATGCCGCGCCGAGGGCAACGAGGGCCTCCGCCTCTCCCCTCTCAATCAACGGCAGTCTTGTGTCTAGACGTCTCCGCAAATAAAACCTACCAAAATAAACCTGTCCCTTTTTGGCAGGTTAGGCGAGGGCTTGGCGCTGAAGCTCGATGAGCTCGGCGATACCCTTGTCGCCCAGGTCGAGCAGAGCGTTGAGGCGTTTGCGGTCGAAGGGCGCCTGCTCGCCGGTACCCTGGAGCTCGATCATCTCACCGGTGTCGGTGGCGACGAGGTTCATGTCGACCTCGGCATGGCTGTCCTCGGAATAATCGAGGTCAAGCAGCGTATTGCCGTCGACAACGCCCATGGAGATGGCAGCCACCTGGCCGATAAGCGGGATGCGCTCGATCTTGCCCGCCTCGACCCACATGGCGAGGGCGTCGTGCAGCGCCACCCAGGCGCCGGTGATGCTCGCTGTACGCGTGCCGCCATCGGCCTGAATCACATCGCAGTCAACGGTGACGGTGTACTCGCCGAGCGCCTTCATGTTGACGACGGTACGCAGGCTGCGGCCAATGAGGCGCTCGATCTCCATGGAGCGACCCTTGCGGTTGGCGTGCTCGCGCTTGCAGCGCTTGCCGGTCGACGCCGGCAGCATGGCGTATTCCGCGGTCACCCAGCCGGCCTTAGCTCCTTTTCGCCAGCCCGGCACGCCCTCCTCGATAGTGGCGGCACACAGCACGCGCGTGTCGCCGAACTCGGCCAAACACGAGCCGTGGGCGTGCTTCATGACACCACGGGTGAGCTTAACGGGGCGCAACTCGTTGGCGGCGCGACCGTTGGCGCGGTTGACCTGCATGTACTCCATAGAAATATCCTTTCGGCAAAAGATGTGGCGAAGGCTTTGGCGGCTGCCTTACATCTATTTCAGCTCATCGATATCGATGTGTTCGATGCTCTTGAGCGGCTGACCAAAGATAAAGCTGCCCGCCACCGCAAACTCGGCAATGTTATCGGCCGTCGTGGCAAAACGATGCTGCGGCTCGGCGGCGTCGCCCGCCAGCTGCTCGCGGCGCGTGAGGATATCGGTCAGCTCGCGCGTGGTCTCCTCGGCGGAACTCACGACGCGCACCCCAGGCCCCAGCGCATGCCGGATAGGTCCCACCAACAGCGGAAAATGCGTACAGCCGAGCACCACGGTATCGATACCGTGGTCGCGCAGCGGCTCAACCGTGGCACCCACCAGCGCACGCACGGCAGGCGTATCGAAGATGTCCTCGTTCTCAAGCCACTGTTCCTGCAGATGTGCACCCGAGGCGAGCTCGTGTTCGACAACCTCGACAAAGCTCGAGGCAGGACAGCCGTATACATCGACGCCGGCATCTAGATCCTGAATGGCGCGCGTGTAGGCGCCCGAGCGAATGGTGAGGTTGGTGGCGAGCACGCCCACACGACGCGAGCGGGTGCTGTTGATTGCTGCACGGGCACCCGGCGCGATCACGCCGATCACGGGAACGTCGAGCACCTGCTGGGCCAGACGCAAGGCCGCAGCGGTCGCCGTGTTGCAGGCGATGACCATAATCTTGACGTCGTGCTTCGAAAGCCAACGACCCGCCTGCAACGCAAACGAGCGCACCTCATCCTCGGTGCGCGTGCCGTAGGGGCAGCGCTTGGTGTCGCCAAAGTAGTAGACGGACTCGCGCGGCAGCGCCGTCGCGATGGCGCGCGCAACCGTCAGACCGCCCAAACCAGAATCGAACACGCCAATCGGGCGCGTGTCGCCTGCCGGATTCTCGATATCGGACATTACCTCACCAGTCTCTCTCGAAAAGACATGTCCAAGTGCGGCGGCGCCGCGCTACGAACGCGCCGCGACCAGCAGCTCTGCCGTCGCCGCCCAACCGTCGACAATTTTGCCGCGCGTAACGAAAGCGTTCTCGCAAGCAGCCAGGAACTCGGGCGCGCCGGCGCTCGTCAGGCCATTCTCGACCAGGCAGAACGTGCCCACGTGATCGGCCATGTAGAAGTCGGACTCGGAATCGCCGAGCGCCAACGTCTCCTCGCGCTCGATCCCCAGGTGCTCGCAGAAGTGCGCAATGGCGACGCCCTTGTTGAGGCCCGCGGGGTTGATGTTGAATGCGCGACCGTCCTCGACGCGATCGAGCTCGAGCGTCGTCGGCTTGGACAGATGCGTCAGGTGACCGTTACAGGCCCACACCAGGCCGCAGCCGGCCTCGTCCAGGATGGCCTGGACCTCATTGTCGGGCACATCGCCGCGCATGCCGACGGTGACCTCGCGGTACTTGTAGCCGGTCGACATGTCGTTGTGATACTCGATCTTGTGCGGCCAGCGGGCAAGGATCTTCTCGCACACGCCGGTCTGCTCGATCACCTGGTGCGGAGTAAGGCCGCAGACGGGGTCGTAAGGCATGTCGCCGGTCAGATACTCCCAATCGTTGGCCTTGAGGTCGTACATAACCAGGCCGCCCATCTCACCAATGTAGGAGTTGAGGCCGAGCACGCGCGCGTCCTCGTGGATCATGGTACGGTTGCGGCCCGAGGTGGGAACCACCTGAATGCCAGCACGAGCGAGCGCCACGACGGCCTCGACGAGTTTGGTCGAGGGGTTGCCGTCGTTGTCGCGCAGCAAGCACGAGCCGGGTGCAAGCATCGTGGCATCCAGGTCGGTAAAGACGTATTTGACCTTGGCCAAGCGCTCGCGCATCTCGCCCGAAAGCTCAGCGACGGTCGGCAGGGTATTGTGGGACATGGTTACTCCGTTTACGTAGAAGGGTTTGGACTTGGACGGCATGTTTTGATTGAGGGAACACGCTTATGGCGACAGCGCACTCAGGGCGCCGCCGCCATCATGGTTCATTAGTCAAACTGGGTAACATCGATCAGGCGATTGGCCAGCGAAAGGTCGCTCTCGATGGGCACGAACTCGTCGCCCACGTGCATGAGCTCCTCGTCACCCTTTGCCAGCAGCAAGACAATGGTGGGAGCATCGGGGTTGACGTACTCCTCGCGCGCCGCCTTGAACGCCGCATGCACAGCGGCTTCGCGGTCGAGGATGATCTTGTTCGGCGTATCGTCGGGAACATGCTCGGCAAGCTCGCGACAGACCTTCATCGGGTCCTCGTGAGCTGGATCCTCGTTCGTAAAGATCATCAGGTCGGAATACGGTGCGGCCTCGCGTGGCAATTGCTCGCGGCGCTCCTGCGCCTTGCCGCCGGCGGCGCCAAACACTGCGATGACCGGGCTGGCGGGAAACGAGCGCTTCACCGACGAGAAAAGCGAGCGGAACGAAAGCTGGTTGTGCGCATAGTCAACGACGCAGATCACGCGGCCGTCCTTCGACTCCACGACCTCCATGCGGCCCGGCACACGCAGTTTGGAGAGGCCCTTCTTGATAGCCTCGATACCGATGCCGATCTCGCGCGCAGCGGCGATAGCGACCAGCGCGTTTTCCACGTTAAAGTCGCCCGCGATACCCAGCAGGACCTTCTCCCCCGCCTCGGGCTCGTCGGCACACAGGCCATGCAACTTGAACTCGATGCTAAAGCCGACCATGCGTACGTCGCTCGCCCACAGGCTTGCCTCGGGATGCTCGACACCAACGGTCACCAAGCGCTCGGCCGCCGACGCTGCCTCCAGCACACGGTCGACCTCTTCGGTGCCCAGATTCACCACGGCGGTCTTTGCCTGGTCAAAGATCCTGAGTTTGCTCTCAAAATAATCCTCAAACGTGGGGTGTTCGATCGGCGAGATGTGGTCGCGGCCGATGTTGAGGAAGCACGCCACGTCAAACGGCAGATTCTCGACGCGTTGGTACTTGAGCGCCTGGCTCGAAACCTCCATGACCATGGACTGGCGACCGGACGTGCGGCAGTTGGCGATATGGCGCCAGACCTCGGGGGCCTCGGGCGTAGTATTGGTGCTCTCGTAGCACTCGATGCCATCGTCGGTACTCACCGAGCCGATCATGCCGCAGGACTCGCCCGCCGCCTTGATGATGGACTGGAGCATAAAAGCGGCCGTGGTCTTTCCCTTGGTGCCGGTGATGCCCACGATCTTGACGTCGTGGTCGGGACGGTCGTAGACCTCCGGCGGCAACAGGGCCATGGCCGTGCGAACACTATCAACAACCAGCATCGCAGCACCGCTCTCCTGCGCCAGCGGCTCCAGAGACTCGACCAGCGACTCCTCGCACACAAATGCGACGGCGCCCGCATCGAGCGCCATGCTCAAAAACGCGGGCTTAAAGGCAGCACCTTTGCAAAAGAATACGTCACCTGCCGAGACCGCGCGCGAATCAAACGAGCAGCCGGTCACGGCGCGCTCGTCAACCTGCTCTGATGCGCGCAGCTCGCCGCACACATCGAGAAGCTTGGCAAGCGTATCGACCGTGGTCACGGTCGCGGAATCCGAATGGTGCATCTTTCACCTTTCTCAGCCATTTGGCAGGGACGGTTTTATAGTAACTGAAACGCACCCACGCAAAAACGGCTCCCGGAGGAGCCGTTACGCGCAGGCGTTCGTAAGCCGAGGCTAGGCAGCCTGAACAGCGGGCTGGTCCTCGTCGATAAAGAAGCGCTTGTACCACACTAGGAACACGAGCGGCGTATAGATCTTGCGCTGGAAATCGCCCTTGCCCGCAAAGTGCAGATCGAGCAGGTGCATGAGCTCGTCGGTATTGAAGAACTCGCTTGCCCACGGCGCGGTGAAGTACTCCTTGACATAGTCGTACCACTTTTGCTCGCGCAGCCAGTAGACAATCGGCACCGGGAAGCCCACCTTGGGACGGGTGGCCCACTCATCGGGCAGCGACTTGTTGGCAGCGTGGCGGAGTACCTGCTTGTTGCCGTTCTCGTTGATGCGGTAGCGATCGGGAATGTGCTCGGCGAACTCCATGACTTTGCGGTCCAGGAAGGGCACGCGCAGCTCCAGCGAGTGCGCCATGCACATCTTGTCGGCCTTGAGCAGAATGTCGCCCGGGAGCCACATGTTCATGTCCAGGTACTGCTTCTTGACCAGTTCGGGCTGACCCTTCACGCGTGCGTAGATGGGTGCAGCGAGCTCAAAGGCGCCGTCGCCGGTGTTGTACTCGGGCTTGAGCACGCCGTCGACCTCGCGCTCCGGCCATACCAGAGCCTGTCCCAGGAACGACTTCTCGGGGATCTCGGCACCCTTGACCAGGAAGTTATGTCCCTTGAAGTACGGCATATGCAGCGCCAGGTTACCGAGCGCGCGACGGATGGGCAGCGGCACCATCTTTTTGTACTTGCGCACCGGGACCGTATCCTCGTAGTAGGCGTAGCCGCCAAAGAGTTCGTCGGCGCCTTCGCCCGAAAGCACGACGGTAACGTCCTTGCGGGCCATCTCGGCCAAGAACCACAGCGGCACGGAAGACAGGTTGGACTGCGGCTCGTCCATGTGATACTGGATGTCCTCGAGCGCACCGAAGAACTCGTCGGCGGTAATCATCTTGCGAACGTTCTCGACGCCGAGCTTATCGGAAAGTTCCTTGGCGTAGTTGGTCTCGTTGAAGTTCTTGTAGTCAAAGCCCACCGAGAAGGTCTTGTCGGGCATGAGGCAAGCGGCGATGTAGCTGGAGTCGACGCCACCGGAGAGGAACGACGCGACCTTGACGTCGGCGATGCGATGGGCCTCGACACTCTCGTGCACGACTTCGTCCAGCTCATCGACATACTCTTCGAACGGCTTCTCGACGGCAGAGTAATCGCAATCCCAGTAACGCTCGATGTTCATCTTGCCGGTCGGGATATCGACGGTAAAGTAGTGCGCCGGCGGCAGCTTGTAGACACCCTCGAAGAAGGTCTCCTCGGTTGCCGAATACTGCAGCGTCATGTACGGACGCAGAGCCTTTTTGTTGACCGCCTTGTGGAAGTGCGGGTAGTCCAGGAAGCTCTTGATCTCGGAACCAAAGAGCACGCCCGGAGCGCCGTCGCCCGCATCGACCATGGGATAGTAGTAAAGCGGCTTGATGCCAAAGATGTCGCGGGCGCCAAAAAGCTTGTTCTTCTTTTTGTCCCAGATGACGAAGGCGTACATACCGCGCAGGCGATCGAGAACGGCCTCGCCCCACTCCTCGTAGCCGTGCAGGAGGCTCTCGGTGTCGGCGCCGCAATGGAACTTGTAGCCCTTGGCTTCGAGCTCGGAACGGAGTTCTTGGAAGTTGTAGATCTCACCGTTGAAGACAATGACGACGCTGCCGTCCTCATTGGCCATGGGCTGAGCGCCGGCCTCGGTCAGGTCGAGGATCGACAAGCGGCGGAAGCCGAGGGCAACGCGGCCGTCGATAAACTGACCGCCCATGTCGGGACCGCGATGGACGATGCGGTCCATCATCTTGGTGAGCACCTCGGATTGGTTATCCGTCCCACCGACAAAACCGACAAAACCGCACATATACTATCCCCTCTGCTGTTGCTGGGCATCAAATCGAATCAGTAGCTTTTGAGTATACCCGAGGGCGTAAAGAGGGGCGGAATGTTCAGGCAATCTCAACTGAATCAGCTCCGCTGTGACACGCGCCGGTTACCTTTAATGGATATGAGGTGAATGGGGCGATTGTTTTGCTATACTCTCTCCGCACGGGCGATTGGCGCAACGGTTAGCGCAGGTGCTTTACACGCACAAGGCTGGGGGTTCGAATCCCTCATCGCCCACCATTGAATTGGAAACGGTCCTCGAAAGGGGACCGTTTTTGTTTGGGCCCATTTCATGGGATTCGAACCCGCAAGGGTGCGGAGCTGAGGAAACGCGAAGCGTTTTCCAGCGCAGCACGCGAGGAGCGAAGCGACGAAGCGGATGCGGGCGGCGGAGCCGCACGCGGACATCCCTCATCGCCCACCACTGATTTGATAGGCCTCCAGCGATGGAGGCCTTTCCTTTTTCATGCCCAGCGCATGGGATTCGAACCCGCCAGCACGTCTGTCACAAAGGCCGTGGTCAAAAAATGGCAAAAATGAGTACTGCTACTTTGTTTGCAACATATAAAAAGACAGTATTTGCTTAAGTTACGCAACATATGTCCATTATAAGGACTAACAGTTAGATCAAAATCGTGTATTCATCGCCATTTCGACGGTCGCGCGCGCAGACGTGGTGTAAGAGTGTCCTGAGGTCCGTCGCTGCAAGTCCCGATGTTACTCCTTCTTGAGG
>CAJJZO010000040.1 GCA_905197585.1 uncultured Collinsella sp. | reverse complement strand
CCAAATGCCGGGTGCGCAGCGTCGGCCGGTCCGCCGTTCGGTAGAACGGCGGAACAAAACGCTTTAGTGGGCTGGATTGCGGTGCAACGCTGGTTGTTGCTACAGTAGCGGGGCGTGCCGGGGGTCCGGTGCGTCCCGTTTTTATTTGACCATGAGGCGGCACGCAGCCATACGCGTGCGGACACCACGCCCAGTTTGAGTGTGAGGATGTTCCATGGCCCAATACGCTGCCAACGAAATCGAAAACATGCCCGATAGCCCTGTCGCACGGGAGGACCTGGGCGCCGGCGGCACCTCCCGCGGCGCCGGCGCGCGTTCCCCGTTCTTCTGGAAGGTCTTGCTGCTATCGGTGGCGGTCATCTGGGGCTATTCCTTTACCACCATGAAAGATGCGCTCGACACCATTCCGGTGTTCGAACTGCTCTATATTCGTTTTCTTCCGGCTTCGCTGGTTATGTTTGCCATCTTCCACAAACGCATCATCGCGCACTTTAATGCCCGCAACCTTATCGTCGGACTTGGTATGGGCGCACTTATGTGGGGCGCGTACGGTTTGCAGACGATTGGCCTGGCACAGACCACGGCGGGCAAGAGTGCATTTTTGACGGGTACCTATTGCATCCTCGTGCCGTTTGCGAGCTACGTCCTAAGCGGCGAAAAGCTTACCCGTTACAACTTGGGCGCCGCGTTGCTGTGCCTGGCGGGCATTGGTCTGGTGGCGCTCGATAGCGTCGAGTTCAATGTCGGCGATGTCATCACACTGGGCGGTGCGGTCTTCTTTGCCATCCAGATGGCGGTGACGGCCAAATACGGTCGCAAGATGGACATCAACGTCATCACATTTTGGATGTTTGTGGGCAATGGCGTCTTGAGCTTGGCAACGTCGCTGCTATTCGAGACCCAAGCGCCCGCGTCCGTGTGGACGCCGAGCTTTATCGGTGTGATGGCGTTTCTATCGGTGGGCTGTACGTGTGTGGCTCTGCTCATCCAAAACGTCGGCCTGGCGCATGTCCCGGCCTCAACGGGCTCGCTGCTCCTTTCGATGGAGTCGCCTTCGGGTGTGCTGTTCTCGGTGCTGCTGATGGGGGAGGCGCTCACCTCGCGCCTGCTCGCCGGCTTCGCGCTCATCTTTCTTTCGATTATCTTGAGCGAGACGCATTTCGATTTTTTGCGTCGAAAGCCGCGTCCGCAATTGTAAACAATTTGTTGCGCCGCCTCCCGGGGCGGCATTTTTTATGCGTCGCCCTTAAAGTAGTACCTTGCACTTTACGCTATCAAAGTGCGTGCTGCAAAAACGTTACTGGAGGGCATCTATGGCACCAGCTCTGTCCGATTTTCAACCGCAACCAGCGCCTCAGGCTACCACAGCGGCGCTGATCGCTATCGGCGACGGTCTTGTCGCAGAAGCTCAGGCTTTTGCAGACGAGCTCGCTGCGTGGCGACACGATTTACATCAGATGCCCGAGCTGGGTAATAGCCTCCCGCAGACCTCTACGTATATCCAAGCGCGCCTGACCGAGATGGACATCCCATTTGCTACGCTCGTCGATGGTTCCTGCGTTGTGGGCCTTGTCGGCGCCGGTGCCGCCGCGGCCCAAGGCAATGGCATCTGCACGAATGAGCAGGCCGGTACGGTCATCATGCTTCGTGGCGACATGGACGCCCTGCCCGTTGCCGAGGAATCCGGCGAGCCCTTTGCATCCACCAACGGCTGCATGCACGCTTGCGGTCACGATATGCACGCGACGGCGCTGCTTGGTGCGGCTCGTATGCTCAAAGCGCGCGAGGCAGAGCTTGTTGATGCCAACGCTACGGTTAAGTTGCTGTTCCAGCCGGGCGAGGAAACCTTTGAGGGTGCCCGCGCCGCCATCGCCGACGGTCTGCTACAGAACCCGCGCCCTCAGGCGGCCTTTGCCATGCACGTTAACAGCCAATCGCCGCTCGGCCTGGTGCTCTATGGGAGCCCGGCGCTTTCGGGCGTGTATGGTTTCCGCATCACGCTGCAGGGCAAGGGCGGCCATGGCTCGAGCCCCGAGATCTGCATCGACCCCATCACGACCGGCGTCCATGTGCACCTGGCGCTTCAGGAGCTCATCGCTCGCGAGGTGCCGGCCGCCAAGGAGGTCGCACTGACCGTGGGTAAGTTTGCCGGTGGCCAAGCGGCCAACGTCATCCCGGATACCTGCGTGCTCGAAGGCACGCTGCGCGGCTTCGACGTCGAGCTCATGGAGCACCTCAAGACCCGCATCGCGGAGGTCGTCAAAGGTGTTGCCACGACCTATCGTACGCCGGCGACCCTCGAGACGCTCTCGGATGTTCCCCCGCTCGTACTCGATGACGATATGACGCAAGCGTCGCTTGGCTACGTGGGCGCGGTGCTGCCCAAGGCCGCCTTCCTGCCGCTGTTCCACGCCATGGCGAGTGAGGACTTCGCGCTTATCTCGAGCGAGATTCCGAGTGCGTACTTTACCGTGGGCGCGGCCGTAACCGACACGGACGAACACTTTGCCCAGCACCATCCCAAGGCACGTTTTAACGATGCCGAGCTGCCGCTCGGTGCTGCGGCTTATACCGCCGTCGCTTTGGGCTATATCGCCGACCACCGGTAGCACCCAACCTTGCCTTTCAAGCCTGCGGGCATGGCCGTAAGGCCTATGCCCTTGTCTTTCAAGGCAATCTTGGGCACTACCGGCGCCCGGCGCCGGCTATTCGTTTGTTAAATAAGGAGCAGTATGTCCCAGCAGCGTAAGTTCTTCCCCGGCTGGCTCGTGGTGACCTCCGGCTTCGTGATCATGGCCACGTGCTACACGATTTTCGTCAACTGCATGAGCCTGTTCCAGCCGCTGATCGTCAGCGACCTGGGCATTTCCCTTGCGCAGTACAACATCTCCAATGCCATCTCCACCGTGGTGAGCGTCGTGGGTTCGCTCGTTATCGGCCATGTTGCCGATAAAGTGAGTGGCCGCGTATTGGGCTCGCTCACCGTTATCGCTACCTCGGCGGTGCTTGCCGGCATGAGCTTTGTCGGTGAGCTGTGGCAGGTCTACGTGCTCTTTGCCGTCTCGGGCTCCTTTGCGAGCACCTGGATCGTGTGCCTGGCGTGCTCCGTGGTCATGCTCGTGTTCCTGCTGGCATCCGAGCCCATCGCCGCCAAGCTGCGCGCGAGCGTGGCGGGGGAGTAGGTAGGCCAAAGCGCATCGCCGCTTGTCCGCTTCGTCCGCGGCGGGGGGGGGGGGGGGGGGGGGGGGCGGCGCGGCGGGGGCCGCGGGGCGGCGGGCACAGCCCCTGCGATAGGGGGTGGCGGGAGGGGCGGGGCGTGGGGGGGGGGGGGGGGGGGGGGGGGGGTGCGGGGGGGGGGGGGTGTGGGGTTTCCGCCCTGCCGCGGGCGGGCCGCTTGGGGGGGGGGGGGGGGGGGGGGGCCCCCCCCCCCCCCCCCCCCGCGGGGCGCCCCCGGCCCCCCCCCCCCCCCCCGCCGCGTTTTGTTTTTGTGCCGTATAATGACCACTACCTATGACGCGATACAAAAGAAAGGTGTTTGCCCATGCAGGCACAGAAGGCGGAGGGAACCCGCGACCTTATCGGCGCCGAGATGCGCGCCTGGCAAAAGATGCAGCAGATTGCGGCCGGCGTGTTCGAGCCGTTTGGTTTTAAGCCCATCGAGACGCCCGCGATCGAGCAGGTTGACGTGTTTGTCCACGGTATCGGCCAGTCGACCGACGTCGTGCGCAAGGAGATGTTCCGCGTGTTTAGCGGTGCCAACCTGGAGCGCGTCTTTACCGAGGGTACCGATACCAAGCTTAAGCCCAAGCAGCGCCTGGCCCTTCGTCCCGAGGGCACGGCCGGTGTGGTGCGCGCCGTCGTGGAGAACAACCTGGTGCCCCAGGGCTCCACGCCGTTTAAGGCCTATTACGCCGAGGCCATGTTCCGTGGCGAGCGCCCTCAGAAGGGACGCCTGCGCCAGTTCCACCAGGTGGGCATCGAGTGGCTCGGCGCTCCCGATCCGGCGGCAGACGCCGAGTGCATCATCATGCTCATGGAGCTCTACAAGCGCCTGGGCTTCGATCTTTCCAAGCTTCGCCTGCTCATTAACTCGATGGGCGATGCGCAGTGCCGTCCGGCCTATCGCGAGCAGGTTAAGCAGTTCATCCTCGATCACGCCGACGAGATGTGCGATGAGTGCCGCGAGCGCGCCGAGCTCAACCCGCTGCGTGCCTTCGACTGCAAGAACGACCACTGCCGCGAGATCATGGCCGAGGCTCCGCTGATGGGTGACAACCTGTGCGATGAGTGCCGCGAGCACTACGAGCAGGTCAAGCGCTATCTGGATGCCGCCGGTATCGAGTATGTCGAGGATCCCACCTTGGTGCGCGGCCTGGACTACTACACCCGTACTGTCTTTGAGGTCGAGGCCCCTGGCGCCGGCGTCGGCTCCATCGGCGGCGGCGGCCGCTACGATGGCCTGGTCGAGCTCGAGGGTGGCAAGCCCACGGCGGGCGTCGGCTTTGCTGTCGGTTTTGAGCGCGCCCTGCTGGCCCTGCAGGCCTTTGGCAGCGATTTGGGTGCCGATGAGGCCCCGTGCGTCTATGTCGCCAACGCCGGCAAGGAGCTGCGTCAGAACGTCTTTGCCATTACGCAGGAGCTTCGCGCCGCAGGGATTGTGACCGAGGCCGACTATCAGGGTCGTTCGCTCAAGGCCCAGTTTAAGCAAGCCGATAAGGTAGGCGCCAAGCTCATCTTGGTCCTGGGTGGCGACGAGCTTGCCGCCGGCAAGGTCAAAGTGCGCGACATGCAGAGCCATGACGAGGTGCTCGCCGATCTGGACAACGTCGTCGAGGCGGTTCGCGAGCGCCTGTAGCGTATGATTTTTGAGCTGCGGGTCCGCTAACATGTCCCGCTCGCGACGAGCGATTGTTACGGGGGTGTTTCGCATTTATGCGGAATGCCCCCGTTTGTGTATGCCGTCCACCGAGAAATACGACCATTTAGGGCAAAAACCCTTGCAATGCAGAAAATACTTTTGTGTGGTAAAGCGCAATCAGTGTCGAAAGTATTTCTTAAGCGCCTATAATGAATACCGCATGTTACGTGCATAGAAGGAGGAATGGGAGGAAACGTGGCTGAGAACCTAAGCAACCAGTCTGTACCCGAAGCCGCGGCGCGCGTCGCTGCCGTGGTCAACCGCCTCGTTAACCGAATCGGCTCGAATGCCGAGTCCAGGGAGCGTCTCGCCGAGATCGAGATCCCCGAGGAGCTGCGCGACAATCTGGCGCTGTTCTTGCGCCTGGAGCGCCGTGTGCTTAGCGAGTATGATCCCGAGATCGCGGACCTGTTCGACAAGATTTTGACAGCCGAGATTGTGGTCAATGCCGGCAACCCCGGTACCTGCGCTGCCGACGAAGCCGTCGACGAGCAGGGCGTGCCCACCGCCGACGAGCCCACTGCCGTGGCATTTCGTGAGGTCGTCGATTTGATCGACAGCCTGCCGCTCGATAAGCAGCAGGTCATTGTCCGCGCCTTTACGAGCTTTTTCCATCTGGCAAACCTGTCGGAGGAGAACTACCGTGTGGCGCAGCTGCGCGAGCGCGAGGCCGGTGCGTCGACCGATACCGAGGTCGATCCTGCCAACGAGCTTACCGTTGCCTATCACCAGCTGGTGAATGAGCTGGGTGTCGAGGGTGCCAACGAGCTGCTCGACAAGCTCGAGTTCCACCCTGTCTTTACCGCACATCCCACCGAGGCCCGTCGTAAGGCCGTCGAGGGCAAGATCCGCCGTATCTCCAACCTGCTGGAGGAGCGTCCGCGTCTGGGCGGCTCCGACCTGGTGGAGAACGAGCGCCATATGCTGCAGGAGATCGACGCCCTGGTGCGTACGAGCCCCATCGCGCTCAAGAAGCCCACGCCGGTCGAGGAAGCCGATACCATCATCGACATCTTCGATAACACGCTGTTCGACGTTATCCCCGTTATCTATCGTCGTTTTGACGATTGGGTGCTGGGCGACAAGGCCGGTACTGTGCCGCCGCTGTGCCCGGCGTTCTTCCATCCCGGCAGCTGGATCGGTTCCGACCGCGACGGTAACCCCAACGTCACCGCCAAGGTGAGCCGTGAGGTCGCCGCCAAGTACTTCACCCACATGGTGCTCAAGCTCGAGGACAAGTGCCGCCACATCGGCCGCAACCTCACGCTCGAGGCTACCTACAGCAAGCCGTCGGCCGAGCTCATTAACCTGTGGAACCATCAGGTCGAGATGAGCCCTCGGTACACGGCCCGCGCCGAGCTGATCTCCGAGCACGAGCCGCATCGCGCCGTCATGCTCGTCATGGCCGACCGTCTGAACGCCACCGTGCGCCGTATCACCGACACCATGTACCACAGCGCCGACGAGTTCCTGGATGACCTGCGCGTCGTCCAGCGTTCGCTGGCCGCCTGCGGTGCCGTCCGTGCCGCCTACGGCCCGGTCCAGACCATCATCTGGCAAGTCGAGTCCTTCGGCTTCCATATGGTCGAGATGGAGTTCCGTCAGCACTCCGTGGTGCATGCCCGCGCCCTCAAGGATATCCACGAGAACGGTATCCATGGCGACCTGCAGCCCATGACGCGCGAAGTCATCGATACCTTCCGTGCCATCGGCTCCATCCAAAAGCGCTACGGCAAGAAGATGGCGCACCGCTACATCATCTCGTTTACCAAGAGCGCCCAGCATGTGGCTGACGTCTTCGAGCTGGCCCACCTGTCCTTCGCACACGAGGAAGATGTCCCCGAGCTCGACGTGATCCCGCTGTTCGAGCAGCTCGAGGACCTCGAGGGCTGCGTCGACGTGCTCGATCAGATGCTTACGCTGCCCGTGGTGCAAAAGCGCCTTGCCCAGACCAACCGCCGCATGGAGGTTATGCTGGGCTATTCCGACTCCTCCAAGGACGCCGGTCCTACCACGGCCATGCTCGCGCTGCATTCCGCGCAGGAGCGCATCGCCAAGTGGGCAGAGAAGAACGATATCGACCTGGTGCTCATGCACGGTCGCGGCGGTGCCGTGGGCCGTGGCGGCGGCCCTGCCAACAAGGCCGTGCTGGCGCAGCCCAAGGGTTCGGTCAACTGCTTCTTTAAGCTCACCGAACAGGGCGAGGTCATCTTTGCCCGTTACGGCAACCGCACGCTGGCTCAGCGCCATGTTGAGTCCGTTGCCGCCGCAACGCTTTTGCAGTCGGCCCCGAGCGTCGAGAAGACCAACACCGAGACCACGCAGAAGTTCTGGGATATGGCCGAGAAGCTCAACACTGCAAGCCACGAACGCTATCTGGACCTGCTGAACACCGAGGACTTTACACCGTGGTTCTCGACCGTGACGCCGCTGACCGAGGTCGGTCTGCTGCCGATCGGCTCGCGTCCCGCCAAGCGCGGTCTGGGCGCCAAGTCGCTCGATGACCTGCGTACCATCCCGTGGATCTTCAGCTGGAGCCAGGCGCGCATTAACCTGGCCGCTTGGTACGGTCTGGGCACCGCCTGCGAGCAGCTTGGCGATCTTGACCAGCTCAAGGCTGCCTACCAGGAGTGGCCGTTCTTCCGCACCTTTATCGACAACATCGAGATGTCGATCGCCAAGACCGACCAGCGCATCGCCAAGATGTATCTGCACCTGGGCGACCGCCAGGATCTGTCCGAGAAGGTCTTTACCGAGATGCAGCTCACGCGTAAGTGGGTCCTTGCCATCGTCGGTGACGAGTGGCCGCTGCAGCGCCGTCGCGTGCTCGGCTGCGCCGTCCGTGTACGTAACCCCTATGTCGACGCCCTGTCCATCGCCCAGGTCCGCGCCCTTCGCGAGGTGCGTATGAACCAGGACGAGATGGCCGAGGAGAAGAAGGCCGAGTACATGAGCCTGATTCTTTCGACTGTGACCGGCGTCTCGGCAGGATTGCAGAACACGGGGTAATCGATAGCCCTGTGGCTCTCACCGGGACCCGACGGGTTTCCCTCTGAATGCGTCCTCGCACTTGAAGCCCCCTTATCCTGCTCCTTCGGAGCTGCGGATAAGGGGGCTTCGTGCTGCGGAATGCATTCAGAGGGAAACCCGTCGGGCCCCTTCGTCCTCGGTCTTCAGGGATTAAAGCTGATGAAAATAAAGTGCGCTTCGCGCCTAATGTGGAGTGCGGCGAGGGCTTCTTGCGTCCTGCGGAGTGCGCTGGGAGGGAACTTGCTCTCTGCCCTGCGGCTCGGCGCTGTCGCGACAGGGGATTACTTGGCTGAATTGAATATGGTGCGCGACCTTTTAGGCCGCGCTTTTTGTTTGGCCGCGCGTTGTGCGTGGATAAGAAAAGGGCCCAAGGTTTGTGCCTTGGGCCCCAAAGGGCTGATGAACCGGCTTAAGACTCGGCCGTGATTGTTAGAACTTGACGGTCGGTGCCTGGCGGGCAGCCTCAGCTGCCTCGAAGCCCTGGCGCTCCTTAAACTGGAAGATGCCGGCAAAGATAACAGCCGGGAACGTCTGGATGGCGTTGTTGTAGCTGAGCACGCAATCGTTGTAGCTCTGGCGTGCGTAGCTCACCTTGTTCTCGGTGTCCTCGAGCGATGCCTGGAGCTGCGTAAAGTTGGTGTTCGCCTTAAGGTCGGGGTAGGCCTCGGCCACGGCAAAGAGCTGGCGCAGCGCGCCGGTCAGCACGTTGTCGGCTTCCATCTTGGCCTCGGGGGTGGTGGCGCTCACGGCGGCGTTGCGCGCGTTGACCACGGCGGCGAGCGTGTCCTGCTCGTGCTTGGCGTAGCCCTTGACGGTCTCGACCAGGTTGGGGATCAGGTCGTTGCGGCGCTGCAGCTGCGTGTCGATGTTCTGCCAGGCGTTATCGATGCGGTTACGCTTGGTGACCATGTTGTTGTAGATGCCGGCGATGGCGCAGACAATCACAATGACAACAACGATGCCGATGATGACGGTAATCATGATGTCTCCGTTTCGAATGGCCGCGGCGGCATGCGCCAGCTGCCGTTGGTATAACGCTACTAGTATACCCGCAACGTTTTGCCGTGCCGAACTTTCCGGTAAGCGTTGTGTTTTCGGCGGGGTTGGCACCGGGGCAAAGCGCGCGAGGTACAGGTGTAAGATATGCGACAGATTGACGAGTGTTGTCTTTGCCCTGAGGATGGCGATACCAGTGGACCTTCGCATTAAGAAAACCTACCGCGCCCTGTTCGATGCTTTCACCGAGCTTCTCGAGGAGCATCGTTTTGAGGACCTGACGGTTGCCATGCTGTGCGACCGCGCCATGATTCGCCGCACGACGTTCTACAAGCACTTTCGCGACAAGAACGATTACTTTGCCTTTTATATCGATGAGCTCATGTCGGGCTTGCCGCAAAACCGGACCGATGCAGCGGACGCGGAGTCGCTTGAGGACGTGCAGGCGCTTCGCCATGAGGTCTTTGACGATGCCATGAATATGATTCTGGCGCATGAGCAGCTCATGGATAACATTTTGGCGAGCAGTATGTCGGGCATGCTGACCAGCATGATTTGCGACCGCATTGCGCGTTCCGTCCGCGAGCGTGTGATGAACGTGCTTGCCGAGGATGCCCTGGCCCCCGTGTCACTCGAGACGACGTCTGAGTTTGTCGCCGGCGGTATTATTCGACTTTTCACGATATGGTGGGAATCGGGTCACGATCTTGAGCGTCGACCCGAGATAGCCGACGTGGTCGACGCGCTGTTTGAGCGCACCATGACGCCGGTGAATCACTAAGGTGGCGGAGAGAGGGGGATTCGAACCCCCGGAACGCTCTCGCGCTCAACGGTTTTCAAGACCGCCGCATTCAACCGCTCTGCCATCTCTCCGTGAGTCGTAATGATAGCATCGTTTTGAATTTGCAACAGGGAAGGCGAACGATGACGATCACCGAAATCGACGAGAAGTTCATGCGCGAGGCGCTGGCGGAGGCGCGCGCCGCTGCTGCGGTGGGCGAGGTACCGATTGGCGCCGTGGTAGTGCGCGCGGGCGAGATTGTCGCGCGGGCGCATAATCGTCGCGAGCTCGACCAGGACCCTTCGGCGCATGCAGAGTTCGCGGCCCTGTGCGCTGCCGCTCGGTCGCTCGGTCGCTGGCGCCTTTCCGATTGCACGGTCTACGTGACGCTCGAGCCCTGCTGCATGTGCGCGGGGCTTATGGTTAACGCGCGCGTGAGGCGTTGCGTCTACGGTGCGGCCGATGCCAAGGCGGGCGCGGTGGGCTCGCTATACGACCTCAATGCCGATTCGCGCCTGAACCATCAGTTTAATGTAACCGCCGGCGTGCTGGCGGATGAGTGTCGTGAGGTGTTGAGCGGCTATTTTAGTGGGCTGCGTGACACCGATGGTGCTGTCTGCGGTTGTGGGGCCGATCTTGAGGCGCATGCCGCTCATGCCGAGGCGCTCGCGTGTGCCGAAGAAATTGCCGTTGAGGCGGTCGATTTTGGTGCCGCGCGCCGCCGGCCCCGCCGTGTGCTGCTGGCGATCGACTCCTTTAAGGGCAGCGTGTCGAGTACACAGGCGGAGGAGGCCGTTGCTGAAGGCGTGCGCCGTGTGTGGCCCGATGCCGAGCTGAACGCTTTGCCGCTGGCAGATGGTGGCGAGGGAACGCTCGACGCCGTTGCCGCCTGCGGCGGCGAGCTTGTGACCTGCGAGGTTGCAGGCCCCTTGGGCGACCGCGTGTCTGCCCGGATGCTGGTGGACGGCGAGCGCGAGTCGGCTGTAATTGAGATGGCCGAGGCGGCGGGTATTGGGTATTCACCCTGCACGGAATCGGCGGCGCTTGCGGCTTCGACCTATGGCGTGGGCGAGCTCATACTTCGCGCGGTTCGTGCCGGGGCAAAGACTATCTATATTGGTTTGGGCGGCAGTGCCACTAACGACGGCGGCGCCGGCATGCTGCAGGCGCTGGGCGCGCGTGTGGTCGATGATCAGGGCTGCGATGTCGCCCCCGGTCTTGCCGGCCTTGAGCAGGTAGCGAGCGTTGATTTGGCGCCGGCGCTTGAGGTGCTGGGCGGCGTGCGTGTCGTGGTGCTCTCCGATGTCGAGAACCCACTCGTGGGGCGTCGCGGCGCGCTTGCGGTGTTCGGTGGACAGAAGGGTCTGCCGACGGGGGATGCCGAGGCCCTGGGCAAATACGACGGATGGATGGTCGGCTATGGCCGCCTGCTCGATGCAGCGATTGCTAGGGCGCGGGCTCAGGGGTTGTTGCGCACACCCGAGGGCGCACGGACATTTGGCTCGGTGCTCGGCGTGCCCGGCGCGGGCGCGGCAGGTGGCTTGGGTGCCGCGCTGATGGCGCTCGGCGCCGAGTTGCGCTCGGGTGTGGAGACGGTGCTCGACCTCGTGGGGTTTGACGAGCGCGTGCGCGATGTCGACCTGGTCATTACAGGCGAGGGCAATATGGACGAGCAATCCGCCGCCGGTAAGGCACCGGTGGGCGTGGCCCGTCGTGCGAAGCGATATGGCAAGCCGGTGGTCGCCGTCGTGGGCGGTCGTGCCGACAACCTGGATGCGGTGTATGGGCAGGGTGTCGACTTAGTTCTGCCGGTCTGTCGCAGGCCCATGCCCCTTGACCAAGCGCTCGACCCCCAGGAAGCCACAACCAACCTCATCTGCGCTGGCGAGTCTGTCGCGCGAGCCTACGACCTCGGCCGCATCTAAAAGTAGTCAAAAAAGCCCCGTTCCAAATTAGCTACCTTGCCCCATCGGGCGGGAGCGGGTAATATATATCGAGCGCCTAGCGCGTTCGATGGGTTCGGATGACGACATGTTCCGAATCTGGTCAGGTCCGGAAGGAAGCAGCCATAAGGAGCCTCTGTCGGGCATCCGAATCCATCGAGTGCGCAGGCGCTTTTTGGTGCCGCGGCTACCCGCGAGTGCCGGCAGGGCGCTTGGTGTCTCGCTGGTCCTCGGCTTCGCCTG
>CAJJZO010000039.1 GCA_905197585.1 uncultured Collinsella sp. | reverse complement strand
GCGACGCGCTCGTAAAACTCAATGTGGCTGATATCGTCGAAGTTGACGATGGCGCCCAACTTGTCGGCAAGCTCAAAGTCTGCCGCCGGCGTGTCGTTGGACGAGAACATGATGTCATGGCCGGTGATGCCCAGCGAGCGGGCGATCATGAGCTCGGTATAGCTCGAGCAATCGCAGCCGCAGCCGTATTCGTTGAGAATTGAGATAAGGGCCGGGTTGGGGTTGGCCTTGACGGCAAAGTACTCCTTAAACCCCGGGTTCCACGCAAAGGCGTCGCGCACTTCTTGCATGTTGCGGCGGATACCCGCCTCGTCGTATAGATGAAACGGCGTGGGGAACTGCTCGACGATATGCTCGAGTGTCTCCTTGTCCACAAACGGCTGCTTGGCCGCATATGCCTCGTTGGGGGTCAATGCCATGTCCCGTAAACCTCGCTATCCAGACGGCGCCATCTGCGCATCGAATCCGCATAGCGTGGACCCAATGTCCGGATAGCGCTCCCGCATTGCTGCAGACAGTCCTGCGAGTGTTTCCCGCAGGCCCACCAGGCTGTTCGTGCCCGAAAAACCCAGTTCGGCGGGTTTCGCCTCCCCGCGGGGTCAAAGTCTGCCGACTCGCCCGCGGCTCTTCGTGCCCGCGCCTCTATCAAGTGGTAAAGACCCTACCACGTTGCACTTTACCAAACAAGAGTATTCGTATATAACGTTTAAAAAATGCAGCATCATGCTAGAAACGAGGGCGCCACAATCCTGCGTCACAATAGGTGACAACTGAGTTGCCCCATGAAAGGAATCCCCATGACCGAGCTCCAAGAACTCCGTCGCTATCGTCGCGACCTGCATCGCATTCCGGAGCTCGACTTCGATCTTCCGCAAACTATCGCCTATATCGAGGGCGTGCTCGCTCCGCTTGCCTGCGAGGTGATCCATCCGTGCCCTAGTTGCGTGTGCGCTTTCTTCGACGCTGGCACGGGTGCCTCGCATGCCACGGCGATTCGTGCCGATATGGATGCGTTGCCTATTGCGGAGACGACGGGCGCCGCTTTTGCCTCGACGCATCCCGGCAAGATGCACGCGTGCGGCCACGACGGGCACATGGCTATGGCCCTCGCGGCGGCAACTTTTGTCGACCGTACGATTCGTGAGCAGCCGGGCGTTATTAAGCGCAACGTGCTTTTTGTGTTCCAGCCGGCCGAGGAAACAACCGGTGGCGCTAAGACGGTATGCGAGAGCGGCGTGTTCGAGCGCTACGGGGTCGACCGCATCTTTGGCTTTCACGTGTGGCCCGATCTTCCTGCCGGTACGCTGGCGAGCTGTCCCGGTCCGCTGCTGGCGCGCTCGAGCGAGACGCACATTCATATCCATGGCACGAGTATCCATATCGCCAAGACCTACGGCGTTCCAGTCGAGGAATCACATGACGCAGCGCTGGCGGCGGCAAAGTTCCTGGTTGCCGAGCGCGAGCTGATGGACGAGCTGGGTGCCGATGAGCCCTGCATCGGTAAGTTTGGCCTGCTGCAGGCCGGCACCGTCTGCAATGCGGTGGCGGGGGAGGCCCATGTTGCCGGTAGCTTGCGTGTGTTTACGGACGCCATGTTCGACCGTGCGCGCGAGGGCGTACGCCGTGCGCTCGACGAGGCGTGCACCGCAACGGGCTGTACGTACGATCTCGACTTTGCCGAGGGCTATCCGCCAGTCGATAACGACCCCGAGTTGTTTGCCCACATTGCGCCTGCCTTGCCCGAGTTGCAACTTGTGGACGAGCCGCTGTTAATTGCCGAGGACTTTGCTTTCTATCAGCGCCATCTGCCGGGCGTGTTCTTCTTGCTGGGCACGGGCGTGCCAGAAGGACAAGAAAACCCGATCGACGCTGATGACTGCCCAGCCTATGCGATGAGCGCTCTGCATACCGATACCATCCTCTTTGACGAGGAGATTCTTCTCAAAGGCCTCGATGTCTACAAACGATTGCTTTTGCTTGACTAAGGCGCAAAGGACTATTTGTTCTAGAAAACACGAACAAACGTACGATATAATAGAGATGTAAGTCTATAGAAAGGTTTGACGTTACTAACGTAAGGCGATACTATGATTGCATCGTATAAAGATGAGGATACCGAACGCTTTGCCATGGGTGTGCGGGTCAGGAGGTTCGTGCCCTTTGAGCGTGTTGCGTTGAGGAAGATTCGCCAACTGCAGGTTTGTGCTTCGCTTGATGATCTTCGCGTTCCACCGGGCAACCGCCTGGAAGCTTTGAAGGGCGATCGTGCCGGTCAATATAGCATCCGTGTTAACGAGCGCTATCGGGTCTGTTTTGAGTGGAGACAGGAGATGGCTTGGAATGTCGAAATCGTCGATTATCACAAGTGATGAGACTTCGGCCGATTTGCTGTCGCCGGTGACTCCTGGTGAGCTTCTCAAAGAGGAGTTTCTTGTTCCCATGGGCATTTCTCAATATCGCCTTGCGAAAGAGACTGGGATTCCGGCTCAGCGTATCGGGCAGATTGTCTTGGGAAAACGTCGCGTGACGGCCGACACCGACCTCCGTCTTTGCCGTTATTTTGGCCTGACGGATGGTTATTGGCTGCGCGCTCAGGTGGCGTTTGACCTTGAGGCCGAGAAAAGGCGGATCGAACCGGAACTCGACAAGATCGTTCCTGTTCAGCAGGCTATCGCACTGTAGTGCTCAAAGATGATGGGGGTGGCGCGGCGATGAGGCGACGCCGACAGTCTGCCGTATATAGTCCGGGTGGATGCGGGTGCGGTTTGCTGCTGCTTCCGGTTATTGCTGTGAGCATTGGCGTGATGTTTGCGCTTGCCGGGCTTGCCGCGGCGGCGCTCGTGCTGTTTATCACTGCCATCGGCGTGACGATTTGGCTCTGCCGCAATCGCGAGCAACGCCGTGCCGACGGTAAAACCAATGTCGGCTGGGTCGTCTTTCTGATCATTGCGTACCTGCTGAGTGCCAGCTACCTTGTTTTCTTTGTCCTGTTGATGATCAGTGCCTTTACCGGGGAATCCGTCAAGGTGGGTTGATGCACTGCCAGCAGACGGTCGCGCGCAGTGCGTTTGCTCGGCGTTTGGATAACTGCATTGGTCGTTTACCGCAGCCTTAGCTCTCAGCTAATGAATTCAAGTTCAATCCTTCCTACGATGTGCTGTGTACCGGCACGGTAGCCGGATCGTAGGAAGGATGAATAATGGCAAAAGAGGGAAAGAAGCCAATCGGCAAGATTGTCCTAGGCATCATCGTGGTGCTGGTTATTGTCGGTGCCGTGGGCTCTATGGGCGGCAACTCAACCGATTCGTCTGCGAGCGATTCGGCAAAACCTGCCGAGACGACACGGCAGGCTGAGGAGCAAAAAGAACCGCAAGAACCGTATACCATTGCTGACGAGGCTGAAGACACTTCCAATCAGTTTACCTATAAGATCACGGGCACCCTGACCAATAACACGGACAAGGAAAAGAGCTACATTCAGATTGAATATGTTCTGTATGATGCCGATGGCAACCAGGTTGGAACGGCTCTTGCAAACACCAATCATCTGAAGGCGGGCGGCTCCTGGAAGTTCGAGGCGCTGGGTACGGTGTCTCCCGACCAGGTTGCTAGCTGGGAGCGTTCGGACGTAAGCGGTTTCTAGCATGTTGCATGCACTGGGGGAGGTGAAGTCGTATGTCCGATAAAAAGCTGACTGACGAGTTGCTCAATGAGCTTCTCGACGCGCCAAACATCGATGGCTATATCAAGGAACACGACTTTGCCGCCCCGTCGCTTTCGGATTACTTAAAGCAGTTGCTGCAAGAGAAGGGGCTCGAGCGTTCGCGCGTGGTGCGTATGGCCGACCTCAACGAGACCTTTGGCTATCAGATCTTTACCGGTTCGCGCAATCCGAGCCGCAATAAGGTGCTGCAGATTGCCTTTGCAATGGCGCTGTCGATGAAGGAGACTAACCGCGCCCTGACGGCTGCCGGAGTGAGCGTCCTAAACTGCAAGGACCGTCGCGATGCAATCATTATCTTTTGCATCGACCGTGGCTGTAGCCTCCAAAAGGTCAATGAAGAGCTGTATCGCTTTGGCGAGGAGACGGTGAGTTAGCGGCTGATATCTGAGCCGGCGGAGCTGTCGAACAACGATGCAAACGAACGGGGCGCGGATGCCATGGGGTGTCTGCGCCCTGCGTTATGATGGACGCCATGGATACTCAGAGCCCAACATATTCCGATGACGAGCTGACTGCTTCACTTGCCGAGCATTTGGCGTCGCTCGACCGCGATGACAGCTATCGTGTGGAGCGCGTGCTCAAGTGCTCGGATGTCGAGACGACCGAACTCGTCTATTTTGAGGGCTCTGGCGGCGGGTCTCTCGGTCCCTTTGTCCGCAAGCGCATCGATGCTTCGGCGCAGATTGGCGGGGCCTACGAGCGCCTGTTTGCGGCTCAGCGGGCCGGACGCCGTTTTGAACACTTACCCCGGATTGTCGATTGCCGCCGCGCGGGCGAGGAGCTCGATGTGGTGATGGAATATGTCGAAGGCGAGACGCTCGAGGCGCTCGTGGGGCGCCTGGGCGCGACGCCCGATTATGCCCGCGAGCTGTATCCCGTTCTGTGTGAAGCGGTGGGCGAGCTGCATGCTGGTTTTGCAGCTGCGGGGGAGCCAGGGGTACCGGTAATCCATCGCGACCTTAAACCCTCGAACATCATCGTATCGGGCGTGAGGTATGCGGCCGATGCTGGCATGACCTTCTCGTCGTTGGTGATTATTGACCTGGGAATCGCGCGCGTATGGCGCGATGGCGCCGATGCCGACACCGTCAAGTTTGGCACGCGACCCTATGCGCCGCCCGAGCAGTATGGGTTTGGGCAGACGAGTGTGCGCAGCGACGTGTACGCGCTGGGCGCCCTGTTGTTCTTCTGCTTGACGGGAGTCGACCCTAAACCAGGGCTCGACATGCGCGAGCAATGCGAGGCGCGCGGTATTCCCACTCCACTTTCCGATGCCGTCTGCATGTCGATGGCGCTCGATCCGGCCAAGCGTTTTGCGAGTGCGGAAGCATTGGGACGGGCGACGCGCGCGGCATACGATCTGAGTCGCCCCGTGCGGCCTCCTGCGCCTGCGCCTGTCCGTACTCCAGACTCGGAGACAGTGTTGGCGTCCCAAGGGCTCCAGAAACCCGCAGGGCTTCCTGGCCCTGCCGCCTCCGCTGCATGCGGTCTGCTCTCTCGCGTTCCGGAGTCTCTGGGGCGCATTTGGAATACGCTCGTCTGCTTCTCGCTGCTTGTGTTCTTTGCCGGTAGCCACTTTGCCGTCTTTCACCCCACGGGAGCAAACCAAAGCTACCCGACGTGGCTTCTCATAATCGAGTATTTTTTCTTTGTCGATGGCCTTATGGTGCTTATGCATTTTGCGCTGCTCGATAAGCGCCGTCTTCGTCGGCGATTCGCATTGCTCGACAGCTATCGCGGCAAGAAGCTCGCGAAGCTCTTGCTCAAGGCATTGGGTGTGCTGCTCCTATGCATGATCGTCATAGTCGCGGTTGCCAATGCGACCGGCGTCGTCGATACCTCCGCTACCTAAAAGAAAAGGGCCCCATTGGGGCCCTTTGCAGTTGCACTTAGATGCGGTTCATCTGAGCGGCGACTTTGTTGTACCAGTCCTGCCACGTGGGCGGGCAGTACTTTTTGGCCGCTGCCGGGGTAAGGGTGGAGCCGTAGTTGGCGCCCAGATAGGCAACGTGAGCGGAGATGCCCTCGCTCCAGCTGCCAAAGCTGCGCCAACCGCCGCCACGTGCACTCCAGCCCCAGGCGTTGTAAGAATTGGCGCAATAAGCACCCTTGGTGCTCTCGATGCAGGCGATGGCGGGGGACCAACGGGGGTCGACACCGGTATTCCAAGCGGCGACGGCAAAGTTATAGCCCTGGCCTGCCATGGGGGAGCCGGCGAGATAATTGTCGATGCGGCTCGTCCACTCATTAATGAACGAATCGTAATCGGAGCTACCGGTATTGGCGTTGTTCACCGTGGTGTCGATGGTGGTGTTGGTGTTGGTGGCCTGGCTGCTGGAATTGCTGCCGCTTACGCCCTCGCCCGAGAGCTTTTCGGCGGCAGCGGCCTTATCGGCCTCAAGCTTGGCAAGCTCGGCGGCATTTTCCTGCTCGGCTTTTGCCTGTGCCTCGCTGCGGAGCTGCTGGGCCTGCGCCAGCGCATCCTCGGCGTTTTTCTGCTCCGCCTCAAGCTGAGACTTGGCCTGCTGGAGCTCGGCCTTGTTCTGCTCGAGTTCGGTTTGCATATTATTGAGCTCTTCGATCTCGTCGACGCTCGAGCTCGTGATCTGGTTGGTGTATTTGCAGGTCGTGATGAACTCACCCAGGCTCTGCGCGTTGACCAGGAAGCTCACGATGGGGTTAGTGCCCTTCTGGTACTTGTACAGATCGCGCATGGCGGAGCTTGCCTTGGCCTGCTGCTCGGGAAGCTTAGCCTCGATTTCCTCGATGCTTGCCTCATTGGAGTCAATCTGCTTTTGCAGGTCATCGAGCTTGGTGCGGGCGTCGTTGTAGGCGCTCGTAGCGGCTTCGATCTTCTGCTGGGCTGCGGAAAGCTGGTCCTGCGTTGCCTGCGAGGCGGCATACGCCGCAACGGGGGAGAGCATCGGCGTGGCCGTCAGCGCAACGGCGAGCGCGGCGCTCGTGATGATACGAGCCGGCTTCGACGCAATGAGCGCTGCGGTGCGATGATTCGAATGCTGCATCCAGTCCCTCTGCAATCAATCGTAGGTTATGGTTCGAACGGTATTCTACTACTGCTTTCGACCTCAACTTGAACCTTAAAGGTCCCAAAGGGTCAAGTTGAACTTGAGGCTTTGGCTTTGACCTGCAGTTATGATGAATTGTTGAGAAACCATAGAGTTCAACTTTAACGTTACAGAGCCCTGTTTGAGAGGAGTTTTGGGCTGTAAAAGCCATCTCAACGTGGGGTTTTATAACTACAGCGTGCCCTTCTGGCGAGCCCGCTCAATCTCTTCGAGGGCCTCGGCGGGGGTGAACGAACAGGTGCCGTCGCCGAGTTTGATTACCTGGATATCGTCGCCGGCGTAGACCTCTCCGCCCTTTAGTACCACGCCGAAAACGCCCTCGTGGGGAAAGATGCAGTCGCCGGCGAGATAGTAGATGGCGCAGCGTGTGTGGCAGGCCTTGCCGATTTGGCTGATTTCGACAAGCACCTCGCTGCCAAGCTTGAGCTGCGTGCCCAAGGGGAGCGAGAGCAGGTTGATGCCCCGGGTTGTGAAGTTCTCCCCAAAGTCACCCTCGTGTACGTCGAGCCCGCGTGCCTGCGCCGTCTGGATGGACTCCGCGGCTAAAAAAGAGACCTGGCGGTGCCAATGCCCGGCGTGCGCATCGGTGGCGAGGCCAAATTGCTCTATAACGGTGTCGTGTCCATCGGCGACGGGCGACTTGCGCGTGCCCTTGTGCGCCGACGTGTTGATCGAGACGATGCGGGCGGGTCCGTTGTAGGCGTCGTTTGCCATGCACAGGGGAGCGGTCGCTTTCGCACGTTCCGCCAGCTCGCGCTTCGCGGCATTGAGGATGGGATTATCGGTCGGATGGTCTTGGGGCACGTGTGCGCCTTTCGTTTGAGGATGTCAATACGCTGAATCCTACAACAATGGTAGGTTCATTGCCCATTGTCATACAACGGTGAGCGCCGTCTTCGTGCTGGCCTTCGTGCTGGACGATTACGTCGATTGCCATAGATACGGTGGAGCTTTGGGCGCCGGCGGCTTGGCACGCTAGAATAAATCAGTTGCGCAAAGACCGCCCGTTGTGTGGGCAGTTCATGATAGGAAGTTTCCATGGCATTGCAATTTACAGAGCGCGAGTTCATTCCCGTGCTGCTTGGTGGCGACATCAACGCCTATTCGGTGGCGCGCGCCTTCTACGAGGAGTACCAGGTCAAGAGTCTGGTCTTTGGCAAGTATCAGACGGGTCCCGCGTACCGCAGCCAGATTATCGACTACACGCCCAACGTGGATATCGACACCATGCCCGTGATGCTCAAAACCGTCAACGGCATTGCCCAAGCGCATGCCGATAAGACGATTGTCCTTGTGGGCTGTGGCGACAACTATGTCGCTCTCGTGGCTCAGGCCAAGGATGCTCATGAGCTGGCGGATAACATCGTCGCTCCCTACGCGCCCTACAGCATGCTCGAGCAGTGCCAGAAGAAGGAGATCTTCTACGAGCTGTGCGAGAAGCATGGCGTGCCCTATCCGCACACGTTTACCTTTACCAAGGCGATGCTTAATGCCCAGGGTGAGGCGCCTGCCGAAGTGCTCGACCAGATCGATTTTCCTTACCCGATGATTCTGAAGCCTTCTGACGGCATCATGTGGTGGCAGCATGAGTTCGAGGGCCAGAAGAAGGCCTATGAGATTGCCGACCGCGCCGAGCTGGAACAGGTCATTCGCGATTCGTATGCCAGCGGCTACACCGACGACCTGATCTTGCAGGATCGCGTGCCCGGCAACGACGAGTACATGCGCGTGCTCACCAGCTATTCCGACCGCAACGGCAAGGTGCGCATGATGTGCCTGGGCCATGTGCTGCTCGAGGAGCATCAGCCCCACGGTGTCGGCAACCATGCCTGTATCATTACCGAGCCCAACGACGAGCTCATGGGCGGCGTGCGCAAGTTGCTCGAGGACCTTCACTTTGTGGGCTATTCCAACTTTGACGTTAAGTACGACGAGCGCGACGGCTCGTTTAAGTTCTTCGATTTCAACACGCGCCAGGGCCGCAGCAACTACTACGTTACCAACAGCGGCTTTAACGTTGCCAAGTATGTGGTGGACGAGTATGTGTTCAACCGTCCGTTTGAGCCGGAGTTTGTGACGGCTCAGGACGAGGCCCTGTGGATGGTCGTCCCCATGGGCGTCGTCGACAAGTACGTCAAGGATCCCGAGCTGCGCGCTAAGGTGCATCGCCTGGACAAGGAAGGCAAGGGCGCCGACCCTTCGTTTATGAAGGGCGACTTTGTCTTTAACCGCTGGCTGCGCATGTGGCACACCAAGCTGCGCCACTTTAAGCTGTTCAAGACGTATTACAAGTAGATGAGCGCGGCGCCCGTCCGGTTTGCATCGGGCGGGCGCGGGTATGATACGCGCAATTGCGCAAGCGTCATCAAGGAGGCGGCGATGGAAAAGCTGGGAGTTATCGGCGGCATGGGCGCCGAGGCCACGTCGTATTACTACGACCAGGTGGTGCGTCATACGGCTGCTGCCTGCGATCAGGAACATATCGACATGGTGGTGCTCTCCAAATCGACCATGCCCGACCGCACGTTGGCCATTAAGACCGGCGAGCATGCCAAGCTGCTGGCGACCATGAAAGAGTGTGCCCAGGCACTCGAGTCGCTGGGCTGTGCGCACATTGCCATTCCCTGCAACACGTCGCACTACTTCTACGACCAGATCCAGTCGTTTACGAAGGTGCCGATTATCCACATGCCGCGTGAGTCGGTGCGCTATGCTCTGGCCGGTGCGGTGATGGGGGAGTGCGAGTTCGACCCCAACCTGAGTATGCCGGCCGAGCCGGTGCACAAGATTGGCATCATGGGCACCGACGGAACCGTGGGCGCGGGTGTCTACGGCCGCGAATGTAAGGCTGCGGGTGTTGAGGTCGTCTATCCCAGCGAGAAACGTCAGAACGATGTGATGTCGCTTATCTACGATGATGTGAAGGCCGGACGTGAGCCCGATATGGATAAGTTCGACCGCGTGATGTGGGAGTTCGCCCGTAGCGGCTGCGACCGCGTCATTCTGGCCTGCACCGAGCTATCGGTGCTGCAAAAGTACCGAGAGATGCCCGAGATCACCCTCGACGCCATGGATGTCCTGGTGCGCGAATCCATCATCCGCAGCGGCGTCCCCTACCGCCTCTAGCTTCCGACCCGCCAAAAAGGGACAGGTTTATTTTGGTAGGTTTTATCTGGTGAAACAGTAAAGGCCTCGGCTCGTTTGGTGCGAGCCGAGGCCTTTTGCGTTGGACGGTTGCTGTCGGTGGTGAACTAGAACAGGAAGCCGATGGCGATGAGGGCGATGCTGACGATGAGCGCGGCGATGTCCAGGCCCTTGATGGGGTAGCGCTTGTACGAGCTGGCGCGCGTACGCAGATAGAAGCCGCGCTGTTCTGCCGCCAAGGCTGTGGCATCGGTCTTGCCCACGCTCGAGATGAGCAGCGGCACGCACAGTGGCAGCATGAGCTTAAGCTTCTTGATGGGGTTCTTGGTGTCGTACTCGACGCCGCGTGCGGTCTGCGCCTCCATGATGGCGTTCATCTCCTGACCAAACACCGGCACAAAGCGCAGCGCCGTGGTAAAGGTGAAGGCATAGCGATACGGTACGTGCAGCACCTCGACGCAGGCGTTGGCAAGGTCGTTGAGCTTGGTCACCATGAGCATGAGGATGAGTGGTAGCGCCACACCCAGCAGGCGCAGGCAGGCCTTTGATCCTGTGATGAGGCCCGTGTCGGTGATAAAGCCCCACACCACGTTGCCATCGCGCATAAAGGCCAGCTGGAGCACCAGCATGATAAGCGCGAGCGGAATCAGCAACTTGAGCAGCGAGAACAGACGGTTGACGACGCCGGCATAGGCACCCAGCGCAAGGGTGAGTGCCAAAAAGCCTAGCAGCGCCACGTAGGAGTCGGACAAGAAGATGCCGACGATGATGGCGGCGGCGAGGCCCAGTTTGACGACGGGGTTCAGGTGATGCAGCAGCGTATCGCCCGGCATGTAGTCGATGACGTTAACCACGGTGGATCATCTCCTTGGTAATTCGAACGACATCGGTGACCTCGCTCACCTGCGCAAAAGCGGGCGAGACGGAAGATGCCAGACGGCGCGAGAGTTCAATAACCTGGGGAGGCTCCACGTAGGCACGCCGCATGAGATCGATGTTCGAGAATAGCTCGTGCGTGCGGCCGCGGTCGAGGATGCGACCGTCGGCCATTACCACAATGCGCTCGGCAAAATCCGAGACGACTTCCATATCGTGGCAGACCATGATGACGGCGCAACCGCGCTCGGCCATGGTGCGCACCGTTTCCATGACGGTCATGCACTCGCGGTAATCAAGGCCGCTCGTGGGCTCGTCGAGCACGACGATCTTGGGCTCAACCACTACGACGGAGGCAAGCGCCACCATTTGTCGCTGACCGCGCGAGAGCGAGAAGGGCGCCTCGTCGGCCGGCAAGCCAAAGCGGTCGATGACGAGCTGGGCGCGACGCAGAGCCTCGGCACGGTCGATGCCGGCAAGCTCCAGGCCAAAGGCGACCTCGTTGAGCACGGTGTCCTTGCAGATCTGGCGGTCGGGGTTTTGGAAGAGGGTCGCGACCTCGCGAGCGATGCGGCTCGTGGGAACGGCTGCGGTATCCAGTCCCGTGACGCGCACGCTGCCCGAGGCGGGCTTAAGCAGGCCTGTGAGCAGCTTGGTGAGCGTGGTCTTGCCGGCACCGTTCTGGCCGACGATGCCCACGAGCTCGCCGGGATAGAGGGTCAGGTTGAGGTCGTGGACGGCGGCGCCGCCATTGGGATAGGCAAACTCAACATGGTCGAAGGTGAGTACGGGTTCGGCGTCCTTGGCATGAGGGCGCAACGACGGTGCATGCGGGGAACCGGCGGGCGCCTGGGCTTCGATGACCGCGTGTACGGGGTCGACGATGTCCGAAATCAGGCGCTCGGCCTCATCTACATCCAAGCAAGGGGTGCCGCTTACCAGGCCATCGGTTTGGAGGCTATTGAAGATACGCGTGACGCGAGGGCAGTCGACGCCGATGGCACGGAGCTCGTCGGTATGCGCGAAGACCTCGTGTGGCTCGCCCTGCAGCGCGATTTCGCCATGGTTGAGCACGAGCACGCGGTTGCAGTACTCTGAGAGCAGGGCGAC
>CAJJZO010000038.1 GCA_905197585.1 uncultured Collinsella sp. | reverse complement strand
CGTGCCCGCCCCCGGCGCCGAGGACGAGGCGTTCGAGGATTACGAGTTGGCGTTTACCGAGGCTTGGACTAACGAGGCCCCTGTCATCACGCCCGATGGCCTTATGACGTTCGAGGGTAGCTACAAGGCTCCCGATAACTCGGACGTGCTGCCCATCACGCACCGCAGCTTCGATAACGACGCCATCATGTTCACCGATACCCCGGGCTCCACGCTCACGCTGCGCGGCCGCAAGTCGGGCCACGGCGTCAAGATCGACTTTGAGGGCTTTAAGTACATCGGCGTGTGGTCTGCCGCCAACGACGCTCCGTTTGTGGCGCTCGAGCCCTGGACCGGTCACACCACCATGGACACCGAGGACGACATCTTTGAGCACAAGGTCAACACCATCACCTTGGCTCCCGGCGCCACCGACAAGCGTACCTTTAGCGTTACCTTGCTCTAGAGGTTCCGCCGCTCGGTCGATGCTGTGCGCCGTCCAGAGCGATAATTTGTCATTCAAAAGGCAAGGCATAGACCTTCTGGTCATGCCTTGCCTTTTTCATGCCACTTGTTCGCTCTGGACGTCGCTCGCCGGCATTGCCAAAACATCGGCGTCCCCAATGACTACCGTGTGTCTATTAATTTTTCGAGCTTGTGCTGCGCTGCTGGTCGCTGACGTATATCCTGTTAAGTCGTCAGCATACGATTCAACAGGGAAGGCAGATTATGCATTCTCCCCATCAACGCGACGCGCATCCACAGCCGGTGTGCAGCCGTCGCATCTTTTTGGGTAGCGCTCTCGCTGCGAGCGCTTCCGTCGTCGCCGGCGCACTTGCCGGTTGCCAGCGCCCCTCCACGCTGGAAGTAGTTCAGCCCACGACGGGCGGCGGTCGCGACGACCTGTCCGATTCCGTGATCGGCAAGGACAAGATCCGCATTGGCATGGAGGCGGCCTACGCTCCGTACAACTGGCAGGTCTCCGAGGCCAGCGAGTACACCATCCCCATCGACAACGTGCAGGGCGCCTATGCCGACGGTTACGACGTGCAGATCGCCAAGATCGTCTGCAAGGCCCTCGGCGGCGAGCCCGTTGCCGTCAAGCAGAGCTTCTCGGGCCTTATCGATTCGCTCAACAACGGCCAGATCGACCTCATCATTGCCGGCATGAGCGCCACGCCCGAGCGCGAGGAGTCCGTCGGCTTTTCCGACCCGTACTTCATTGGCTACTTTGGCCTGTTCGTAAAAGAGGGCTCGCCCTACCAAAATGCGACCAAGCTCAGCGACTTTAGCGGTGCCACGGTACTCGGCCAAAAGGACACCATGCTCGATACCGTCATCGACGAGATCCCGGGCGTTGTCCACAAGAACCCGGTCGATTCGGTTCCCACGGTGTTTTCGAACCTGCTGCAGGGCACGTGCGATGCCGTGACCTACAACACCGAGAACGAGAAGGGCTATATGGCCCAAAACCCGGGCATCGTCCCCATTCAATTTGCCGAGGGCGAGGGCTTTAAGCAGGAGGTCACGGCAAACGTCGGCTGCCGCAAGGGCTCGGACAAACTGCTTAAGCTCATCGACAAGACGCTCAAGGGCGTCAGCCAGGAGGAGCGCGACCAAATGTGGGACGCGTGCCTCGACCGTCAGCCGGCATAGGGAGGCAGCATGAAAACCATCAATCGCCTGGCCTCCTTTATCAAGGCAGACCACCGTTATGTATACCTGGGCACGAGCGTCATCGCGGCGCTCGGCCTGGCGTTTAGCCAGCGCAACCCCACGCCGCTGAGCTTCTTGGCCCCCACCGGTATCTTCCAGGATTGCCTTTGGGCGATTCTTTGGGCCTGGATTGTCGTGTCGGCGGCGGCGCTCGTCACCAAGATTATGCACTGGAGCGACTATCGCGAAACGTCGCCGTTCGCATCCGAGCGTTTCCGCCATGGCGTGCGCCTGGGCAGCTACGTCGTGGTCGCCATCGCGGTGATTTTTTTCGTGGACCGCTGCGTCATGTCGTTTATCGATCTGGTGCAGGTGAGCATTGTCTCGGATTCCAACCCTAGCGACTTTTTGTCGAGCCTGGTCTACATGACCTACAAGAGCGGCGACTTCTTCATCCGCGGCATCGAGATCACCATCGCGCTTGCCACCTTCGGCACCGTCATCGCATTCTTCCTGGCGCTGCTCTTTGTGTTCCTGCGTATTCAGACCTTCGACCGCGTGGACAACGACCTGGTGCGCTTCTTTAAGAGTATCGGCCGCGGCTTTGCGACCGTCTACTCCACCATCGTGCGCGGCACGCCCATGATGGTCCAGGGTCTGCTCATCTATTACGCGGGCTTCACCGTTTTGCGCGGCATGGGCTTCGAGACCGCCCAGGCCAACCAGATTTGGAGTACCTTCACCGCCGGCCTCGTCACCATTTCGCTCAACTCCACCGCCTACATGATGGAAGTCCTGCGCGGCGGTATCGAGTCCATCGACCCCGGCCAGGCCGAGGCAGCGCGCTCGCTGGGTCTGTCGCAGTGGCAGGCCATGCGCAAAGTCGTGTTCCCCCAGGGCATTAAAAACGCGATTCCGGCGCTCACCAACGAGCTCATCATCAACATCAAGGATTCGTCGGTGCTCTCGGTTATCGGCGTGTTCGACCTCATGTACGCCACCACCACCGTCGCCGGTGTGTACTATCGCCAGATGGAAGTCTTCTGCGTGGCGCTCGTGGTCTACCTGATCCTGACGCTCGTGGCGAGCCGCCTGCTCGAAGCCTTTGGCAAAAAGCTCGGCGCCGAGGCCCCTGCCACGCTGCCCAGCTCTAACTAGGCTTAAGACGAGGAGAATCATCATGGCAGATACCGCCACTACCGGCGTTGCGGCCGCCGCACAAACTAAAGAGCCGCTCATCCGCGTCGAGGGCCTGCGCAAGAGCTTCGGCTCGCTCGAGGTGCTCAAGGGCATCAATCTGTCCGTCAATCCCGGCGAGGTCGTCACCATCATCGGCGCCTCGGGTTCGGGCAAGTCGACCTTCCTGCGCTGCCTCAACCTGCTCGAGACCCCGGACGCGGGCCACATCTGGTTCCACGGCCAGGACCTCACGGCCGAGCGCTGCAACATCAACAAGCTGCGCGAGGACATCGGTATGGTGTTCCAGGGCTTCAACCTGTTCAACAACATGGATGTGCTCGACAACTGCACACTCGCGCCCGTCACGCTCAAAAAGATGAGCAAGGCCGACGCCGAGAAGGTCGCGATGGAGCATCTGACCAGCGTGGGACTCGAAAAGTTCGCGCACGCCGCCGTGGGCCGCCTGTCCGGTGGCCAAAAACAGCGCGTGGCCATCGCTCGTGCCCTGTGCATGAATCCGCAGATCATGCTGTTCGACGAGCCGACCTCCGCGCTCGACCCCGAGATCGTGGGAGAGGTGCTCGAGGTCATGCGCAAGCTCGCTGCCGACGGCATGACCATGGTTGTCGTCACGCACGAGATGGCCTTTGCCCGCACCGTGTCCGATCGCGTGGTCTTTATGGACAAGGGCGTGGTGCTCGAGGACGCCGCGCCGGCCGAGCTCTTTGGCAACCCCAAACACCAGCGCACTCGCGAGTTCCTCTCGCGTTATCTCGAGGACAAATAACCGACCGAAAACGCTTACGTGTCAGGGCCGCTCCGGTGGGGCGGCCCTCGTCATCACAATCGAAAGGATGTCATGGCCGAGGTTTGGCGCTTCTTTGCGCATGAGGACGATTTTGCCGATATAGACGAGGCCGGTGCGTGCGAGCGCCTGGGCCGCGTGCTGTCGTTTCCGACCGTCTCGAGCATGGATGCCGAGGTGGTGGACTGGCAGTCGTTCGACGACCTGCGCGCCTATATGCAGCAGGCGTGGCCGCACGTGTTCGCGGCGGGCGAGGTCGAGCTTATCGACCATTCGCTATTGGTGACGCTTGGCGGTTCCAACCCCGCCCTCAAGCCCGTTATGCTCATGGGCCACATGGACGTGGTTCCCGTGGTGCCCGGCACCGAGGCTGACTGGACGCATGCCCCCTTTAGTGGCCACGTGGACGACACCTACATTTGGGGTCGCGGCGCGATCGACATGAAGGACCAGGTCGCAGGTATTCTCGAGGCGGTTGAGTATGCGTTGGCGCACGGCTGGCAGCACGAGCGGACGCTGCTGCTCGCTTTTGGCCAGGACGAGGAAACCACGCAGTGCGGCGCGGGGGCGATCGGTCGCGTGCTCGAGGAGCGCGGTATTGAACTTGAATACCTGATCGACGAGGGTGACTACCGCGTCGTTTCGGCTGCCGAGTACGGCGCAGGCGAGGGCTGGCTTATGCATGCCGACCTTGCCGAGAAGGGCTACGCCGATATTGTGCTCAAGACGAAGAGCGCGGGTGGACATTCTTCCAACCCCTACGGCGGTACGTCGCTCGAGGTGCTCAGTCGCGCCATCACCGCAATCTGCGACATCGAGTGGCCGACGCGCGTGACCGACTTGCTTGCCGCACAGCTCGTCGAGCTGGGACTCTACACGGCCGACGAGATTGCCTCCAACAGGGACGCCATCGTGCGCGAGTGCCTTGCCAGCAAGAAGCTCTATCCGCTGGTGACGACCACCTGTGCGCCCACGCAGATCGAGGGTGGCAGCACCGGCGCCAACGTAATGCCGCAGGATATGTGGGCCAACATTAACTTCCGCATGCTCGAGGGTACGAGCGTGGCCGATGTCGCGGCCCGCTGCCGCGTCGCCGTTGCCGAGACGGGGCTCGCCGACCGTGTCGAGGTCGAGCTCGGTCCTGGCAGCTCCGAGCCCTCGCCGTCTCCGCGCATCGGCGGACCGGGACTTGAGGCCGTTCGCGCCATTGCCGCCCGCTATTTCCGTGATCCAAAGGGGACGGAGGAAAACGGATCATCTACGACGGGCGGGGCTCCTGTCAGCATCGTCCCCTCAACTGTCATCGGCGCGACCGACGCTGCCAACTATCAGCGCATTTGCTCCGAGTGCATTCGTTTTTCGGCGTTTGTGGTCGACGATGACGAGTGCGAGCGCGGTGTCCACGGCACTAACGAGCGCATTACCCGCCGTGCCTACCTCCAGGGTGTCCGCTTCCTCATCGCCCTGCTCCACACGCTCTAGAATGTGACAAAGCGACAGTCCCTTTGTTGGCCGTTGGGAACGTTCTTAAACGACTGGTCGTTAAGGAACATACCCAACGGCTGCGTCCACTCATTCCGTGCGGGTTATATGCAGGTTTGTCTGCGCACGCTATCATGTATGGGTTAGACCGCAACTATGTACCCCACACGCGAAGGGATGCGCATGTATCTGAAGATCGACATGTTCTAGCTGGGCTTACCCCCGCAGTGGCGCCATGCGCCCCATCAACTCTGCCGATTTTCATCTTCACGCATATAAAGGAGTCCTGCCATGCGCGACAAGCTCGAAAAGATCATCAAGGCCTACGAGGAGCTCGAGAAGAAGCTGTCCGACCCGGCCGTCGCCTCCGACATCAAGGAGTTCACGCGTCTCAACAAGGAGTACGCGCACCAGTCCGACCTCATTGCTGCCTCGCGCGAGTACATCGGCGCGCTCGACGACATCGAGGCTGCCAAGGAAATGCTCCACGATACCACCGACGCCGATGAGAAGGAGATGCTCCAGATGGACATCTCCGAAAACGAGGCTAAGCTTCCCCAGCTCGAGGAAGATATCAAGTACATGCTCATCCCGAGCGACCCCAACGACGACAAGAACACCATCGTCGAGATCCGCTCCGCCGCCGGTGGCGACGAGGCAGCCATCTTCGCCGGCGACCTGTACAAGATGTACCAGCGCTTTTGCGAGTCTCGCGGCTGGAAGACCACCGTGCTCGATTCCAGTCCCAGCGAGGCCGGCGGCTTTAAGTCCATCGAGTTCAAGGTCGAGGGTGACCGCGTCTACTCCGTCATGAAGTTCGAGTCCGGCGTGCACCGTGTCCAGCGCGTTCCCAAGACCGAGTCCCAGGGCCGCATCCAGACCTCCACGGCAACCGTCGCCGTGCTTCCCGAGGCCGAGGAGATTGACGTCCAGATCAACCAGTCCGACCTGCGCATCGATACTTACTGCGCTTCGGGCCCTGGCGGTCAGTGCGTTAACACCACCTACTCCGCCGTGCGTATCACCCACCTGCCCACCAACACCGTGGTGCAGTCGCAGGAGCAGCGCTCCCAGATCCAGAACCGCGAGGTCTGCATGCAGATGCTGCGCGCCCGTCTGTACGAGATGGAGCTCGAGAAGCAGCAGGCAGAGCTTGGTGCCGAGCGCCAAAGCCAGATCGGCCACGGTAACCGTTCCGAGAAGATCCGTACCTACAACCAGCCCCAGGACCGCGTGACCGATCACCGCATCGGCTTCAACTCCACCTACAACGGCGTTCTTCTGGGCGACCAGCTCGGCACCGTGATCGAGGCGCTCGCCGCCGCCGAGCGAGCCGAGAAGCTGGCACAGGCCGTGTAGTGGGTTACGCGGTTTTACCAAACCGCGTAACGGCTCGACGCTGCAAACGCCCCTAAGCGGCAATCTGACGTTCAATCGTCGGTCGCGTACCGAAGTACGCTTCCCTCCTCTTTCACGTCACCTTGCTCGCTTAGGGGCGTTTTCGCTGACTTATGCTCAACCTGCGGCGCCTTAGAGGTGGTCATTGGGGACGTTCTTAAATGACTAGGTTGGGTACATTGCTTTGAGATGTTATTCAATCGGTTTTGATGGCCTTTGAGCTGCTTACCTGCTTAAAGCAATTAGCGGTATTCATCTGCTATTGAAAATATTGCTCGAATAATCGTCCAAGAAGTCGCGGGATGATTTTTGATGCGTCGCGCGTCAAGCGATGTGGCAAGCGTTTGGTTAGATATTGGTCAGGTTAGGGGCAACCTTGCCAAAAGCTTGACGGATGCAGATATGAACGTCGACGAATGAACACTTTGGACGGGGCCAAACCAAAAATCTGGGCTGATTCTCGATAATCGCCTCCAATCGTCCCTTGCCAAGCGCTGGTCTCGCGTACAATCTGCTCCGACATTCGCGCGCCGCCCGGCGCTTAAGAGGGGAGGACCCCATGGCAAACGAGATCTGGACCATCAAGCGTTGTCTCGAGTGGACCAAGGAGTACCTGGCCGAGCGCGGCGAGGAACACCCCCGACTTTCTGCCGAGTGGCTGCTCTGCGCTGCCACGGGTCTGGCGCGCATCGACTTATATATGCGTATGGACGAGACGCTCGATGCGGCGCAGCTCGAGACCATGCACGCGGCGGTCGTCCGCCGCGCCAAGGGCGAGCCGCTGCAGTACATCACCGGCAGCACGCAGTTCCGCATGATCGACGTCGCGTGCGCCCCCGGCGTACTCATTCCGCGTCCCGAGACCGAGATGCTCGTCGAGGAAGTCCTCAATTATCTGGATGCCGAGGTGCTGAGCCCCGAGGCTGCCGCCCGTCAGCGCGTTGAGCTGCCCTGGAACGACGAGGTCGAGCAAGCGCGCAAAGTCGAAGCCGCATTGGCCGACGAGCGAGCGACGGCCGAGCGCCGTGCCGCTAACCTCACGGCTGCCGATGAGGCTGCGCTGGGTGGCGACGTACTGGGCAGCCGTGCCTATGCCGAGGAACTGGCCGACCGCGAGGCCGAGGAAGCCGCCACGCAGATAGCAGAAGCCGAAGCCGCGGAAGCCGCCGAACCCGAGCTCGACGAATACGGCATCGCCATCGAGGGCGCCGACCAGGAGACGGCTTCAGCTCAGGATGCCGCTGCGCCTGCCCCAGCCGAGCCCCGCACTGCCCGCATTCTCGAGGTCGGCTGCGGCACGGGCTGCATCTCGCTCTCCCTTGCCTGGGAGCGCCGCGGTCACGTCACCTGCACCGCCACCGATATCGAGTCGCGCGCCATCGATCTGGCCACCAAAAACCGCGATGCCCTCGGTCTCACGGCAGATGAGGTTGCCTTCAGCCTCACCAACCTGGTGAGCTCTATCCCCCGCGAGGAATGGGGCACCTTCGACGTGCTCGTCTCCAACCCGCCTTACATTCCGACCGACGTCATGCGCTCGCTGCCGCACGAGGTCAAGGACTTCGAGCCCGATTTGGCGCTCGAGGGCGGTGCCGATGGCCTTGATATCTTCCGCCGCCTGCTCAACGCGGCGCCCTATATGCTGCGCGCCGGCGGCCTGTTTGCCTGCGAGCTCTACGAGGGTGCCCTCGACGTCGCCGCCGAGCTCTGCCGCCAGGCTGGTCTCTCGGACGTGCGCATCGTCCACGACCTCACCGATCGTCCCCGCATCGTCCGAGCCATCGTCACCGAGCCCAAACAGCGTATTTAAGCTTAATAAATAGACATTTGCGCAAGTTTGTCCTTGCAATATACCGTAAAACTTCTACTATAGAAGGAGAAAGGTATGTCAAATCAGCTGCATCGGTACCGTATCGTGCTTGATTACATTGAACCTTGGCTTGATGAGCAGGATGAAGCTACGCTGAAGCAGATTTATGCAGACCTTTTGGTGCTCGAGAAGGAAGGTCCCAGCCTTGGTCGTCCGCTGGTTGACCGCGTAAAGGGCTCGAAGCTTCATCATTTAAAGGAGCTGAGAGTGACGTCGTGTGGTGGGCAGGTGATTCGCATCCTCTTCGCCTTTGACCCCAAGCGCCAGGCGGTATTGCTATTGGCGGGTGATAAGTCGCGAGCGGGATCGTCAAGGGCAAAATGGAACGGTTGGTATGCGATCAACATTCCAAGGGCCGAGCAAATATACCGTCGCCACGTAAGGAGGCTCGATCGAGATGGAACTGCATGAGTATATGGAATCTCGCGGGATAACACGCGACTCCATTACCGCCGAGCAGGAGAGGACTCGCGATCGTATCGAAGCCTATAAGCTTGCTCAGATTCGCAGGTTAAAAGATCTAACACAGGCGTCGGTCGCCCAGTCGATGGGCGTTTCTCAAAAACGTGTATCCGAGCTCGAGCGTGGGGAGTTGGGTTCGATGAGGCTCGACACGCTGAGCAGGTACGCAGAGAGCCTCGGCGGAAAACTGGTTGCAAGCATCGAGTTTCCCGATCGTACCGTTACGCTTGCGCGCTAAAAATCTTCAATTAACCCCCTCACTTTCACCGACTACTAGAGCCGCTCACCAAACCAACATGCGCTCTGGGCAAATAGGTTGAACGTTTCGTGCGAGAATGCCCCACAGTAAACAAACTTGCACCAGAGCGTAAGGGGCTGGCATACACATGCAGACGGTCTATCGGGTATATGAGGGAACGCGCGAGCCGCATCGGCTTGCCGTCGAGCGCGCGGCCGAGGTGCTCGGCCGCGGCGGCCTGGCGCTGATCCCGACCGAGACGGTTTACGGTGTCGCCGTGGCGGTCAACGCCTTCTCGGACGCCGTGCCCCAAGATACAGGCGAATTCCCATCGTGGCCGCGCGATCCGCAGGCTGCCGTCAATGGCGCCGCGGTCCCTGCGCTCGGTACCGGCTACCGCCGTATCTTCACTCTCAAGCAACGTGAACTCACGCAAACCGTCGCTTGGCTGGTCGATGGTGTCGAGGCGCTCGACCGCTATGGCGTGGATATCCCGGAAGATGCCCGCGTACTTGCGCGACGATGCTGGCCGGGAGCCCTGACTATCGTGGTCAAGGCGGCTCCCTGCGTGCCGACCTTTATGCGTGCTGCCGACGACACCGTGGCCCTGCGCGCTTCGGCCTCTCCCGTGGTCCAAGCGCTCATCCGCGCCTGCGGCAGTCCCCTTGCCTGCACGAGCGCCAACACACACGGCGCGCCCTCGCCGGCAAGCTTTGCCGCCGTCGAAGGTCGCATCCTGGAGGGGGTCGATGTTGCCGTCGACGCCGGCGAGACCCCGTGTCGCGACGCCTCGACCATCGTGTCGTTCCAGCACGGCGGGCTCCAGATCCTGCGCCAAGGCGCACTTCCCGCATCAGAGATCGAACGGGTCCTGTCCGACCCGATGCAATAGAAAGGTGTAAGCGATGTCGTTGAATCTGGGCAGCTTGGGCATGGAAGATGCCTCGTTTAACTTTGGCGGTTCCTACATCATGGCGCTCGACTGCGGCACCACCTCGGTACTTGCGACCATCGTCGACGAGTACGGCTGCATCGTCGCGCAGGCACGTCGTAGCGTCAAAACCAGCTTCCCGCGTCCCGGTTGGATAGAGCAAGACCCCATGGAGGTGCTTGCCAGCCAGATCGGCGTGATGATGGAGGTCCAGTTTAAGAGCGGCATCCATTCTGACCGCATCGCCGCCATCGGTATCTCCAACCAGCGCGAGACCACGGTGGTGTGGGACCGCATAAGCGGCCAACCCATCTATAACGCCATCGTGTGGCAATGCCGTCGCACCGCACCTCTGATCGACGAGCTGGTCGAGCGGGGCGCAGAAGAGCTGGTGCGCTCCCGCACGGGACTTACGCTTGACCCGTATTTCTCGGCCTCCAAGGTGCAGTGGATTCTCGACAACGTCGACGGCGCACGCGAGAGCGCGGCGGCGGGCGACCTCATGTTTGGCACTATCGACACCTGGCTCATCTACAACCTCACCGGCAGTCAGGTCTTTGCCACCGACTACACCAATGCCAGCCGCACGGCGCTCTTTAATATCCATACGCTCGATTGGGACGACGACCTGCTGGCGCTCTTTGACGTTCCGCGTTCCATGATGCCCGAGGTTCGTTGGAGCTCGGGCGACTACGGCCGCGTCGCGAGCGACATCATGACCAATATGCCGCCCATCATGGGCGTGGCGGGCGATCAGCAGGCGTCGCTGTTCGGCCACTGCTGCTTCCATCCCGGCCAGACCAAAAACACCTATGGCACGGGTTGCTTTATGCTCATGAACACCGGCGACGAGGTCGTCGAATCCAAGAACGGTCTGGTCTCCACGATCGGTATCGCCGCGGACGGCAAGATCAGCTATGCGCTCGAGGGTTCTATCTTTGCCGCCGGCTCAACCATGAACTGGCTGCGCAACAACATGGGCATCATCTCGAGTGTGAGCGAGTCCGCGCAACTCGCCGCTTCGATCAACGACAACGAGGGCTGCTACTTCGTCCCCGCCTTCGCTGGCCTGGGCGCTCCCTGGTGGGATCCGCATGCCCGCGGTATCGTGTGCGGCCTGACCGGTGCCTCGAGTCGCGCGACCATTGTGCGTGCGGCCTGCGAGTCCATGGCCTACCAGAGTTATGACGTGCTGCGCGCCATGGAGCAGGACGTGGGACTTTCGATTGAGCGCCTGTCCGTCGATGGCGGCGCCTCACGCAACGAGTTCATCATGCAATTCCAGGCCGACCTGCTGGATATCCCCGTGCTGCAATGCGAGACGGTGGAGACCACGGCAATCGGTGCCGCGTACTTGGCGGGTCTTGCCGTCGGCTATTGGGAAGACCTTGAAGAGCTGGAGCAAAATGCCCAGATCGTTAGGACCTTCCTTCCCCATATGTCCGCCGAGCGTCGCGAGCAAAACCTTGCGGGCTGGCGTGATGCAGTCAAGCGCTCGCTCAGTACCGCACAGTAGGGCTGCGATGGGCTGCTCGATACAACAAACCGCTAAATTATGCATGGCGTGCGGCGGCAACATTGCTGCGTGCCTTGTCAGCAAGGCCGTTTTGCGGCCGCAACGAAAGGGGCAATCAACCCATGACCGTCACCTACGATGCGTCCCGTGTGACGCTTGTCGATCATCCGCTCGTCCAGCACAAGCTGTCGATCCTGCGCGACAAAAACACCGGCACCAACCAGTTCCGCCAGCTTGTGCGCGAGCTTGCACTTTTTGACGGCTACGAGGCCATGCGCGACCTGCCCATGGAAGACGTCGAAGTCGAGACCCCCATCACCACCGCAACGTTTAAGCAGCTCGCCGGCAAAAAGCTCGCCATCGTTCCCGTCCTGCGTGCAGGCCTTGGCATGGTCGACGGCATCCTCGAACTGGTGCCCTCCGCTCGCGTGGGCCACATCGGTATGGAACGCGACGAGGTCACCCACGAGCCGCATGAGTATTACTGCAAGATGCCCAAGGATATCGACCAGCGCATCTGCCTGGTCGTCGACCCCATGCTCGCCACGGGCGGTTCGGCCGAGATGGCCATCAGCTACCTGCGCGAGCGCGGTGTCAAGGATATCCGCATGCTGTGCATCGTCGCCGCGCCCGAGGGCCTCAAGTCACTGACCGAAAAGGACCCCGACGTACATATTTATACGTGCGCCATCGACGACCATCTCAACGAGGCCGCCTACATCGTTCCCGGCCTCGGCGACGCCGGCGACCGCATCTTCGGCACGCTCTAGTCGCTGGGCTAAGACGGCCGCGGCTGCAAATACGAAGAAACGGTGCGCGCGGTCGAACAAAAGGCGACCGCGCGCACGGCAGTTTAAGGGCGTTTTTCCCGGCACGGTTCGAGAAAAACCTTTTAACGGACC
>CAJJZO010000037.1 GCA_905197585.1 uncultured Collinsella sp. | reverse complement strand
CTCTACCTGGTGGCGCGCCTGTGCTCCAAGATGGGCATCGACGTCACCGCGGCATCCGAGCCCGGCGAAGGCTTCGTCGTAACATTCGCTTTTTCAACGAACAAGTTCCAATATTTCGAGTAACGTACGCGGCAGACGCCCGCCCAAACAAAACGTGGCCCCCCCCACCCGGCGGCGCCCCCCTTTTTTTTAACACAAAAGCCGGCAGGAAGGCGGCGCCGGGCGGCCGGGGGCGCGGGGGGGGTGTCAACGCCGCGCGGCCGGGCCGCGGCGGCGGGGGGGGGGCGGGCGGCCGCCCCCCCCCCCCCCCCCGCGCCCCCGGCGCGCGCCGCGCCGCCGCCCCCCCCCCCCCCCCCCCCCCCCCCCCGGCCGGTGGGAGCAACGCTACTTCACGACCAAGATGTCGCAGTCGGTGTTGCGTAGCAGGAACGTCGAAATCGAACCCAGGAGCGCGTACTTGATCGAGGACAGGCCGCGTGCGCCGCAGAGCACCAGGTCGGGCTTGACCACGTCGAGCATCTCGTCTTTGAGCGTCTCGCGAATACGGCCGGCGCGAATCATGACCTCGACCTCGGGAATGTCGGGATTGGCTTTGGCCTCTTCGAGCTGCTTGGCGATGGAGTTCTTAAATGCCTCCTCTAGGCCGTTGACCAGATCGACTGGATATGAACCGGCGCTCTCGAGTGCCGTGGAATCGATAACGTGGCCGATGATTAGCTTGGCGCCGTTGTTCGCGGCGACCTTGATGGCGCGTGCGAGCACAAAATCCTGCTGCTCAGTACCGTCGAGTGAAACAAATACCTTGGTGTAGCCCTCGTTCATGGTTTCCTCCTTGGTCTATCGCACGGGCGTGGGGCTCGTGCATCGGGCGGACGCGGATGCGTGGCCGCCGGACACTTTATCTTGTTGCAGTTATACCCAAGGATTTGGGTTTGACCGCTCGCAATTCTGTGAACGGGCGAGTTTTTTGGTAAGGGTAGGCGCGGGCGCGCCTCCAACGGTTGATAATGGGACATCGCCCGCAACCGTCCGCAGAACAACTATCGGCGGGTGTCTAACGAGGGGGTCCCTTTGGATATCATCGAGCTTCTAAAATCTGCCTTCATGGGCCTGGTCGAGGGCATTACCGAATGGCTGCCTGTTTCGTCGACCGGTCACATGATCTTGGTGGACGAGTTCGTCAAGATGAACGTGAGCGAGACGTTCTGGAATATGTTCCTGGTCGTGATTCAGCTTGGCGCCATTTTGGCCGTCTGCGTCCTGTTCTTCTACGATCTCAACCCGTTTTCTCCCAGCAAGGGCAAGGAGGGCCGTCGCGACACCTGGGTGCTGTGGGGCAAGATTGTGCTCGGTTGCATTCCCGCCGCGGCGATCGGTCTGCCGCTTAACGACTGGATGGAGGAGCATTTCTATAATGCTCCCGTCGTGGCGCTGGCGCTCATTGTGTACGGCGTGCTGTTTATCGTGATCGAGAACTGGCGCGCGAACAAGCGCGACCAGGCCGCTCTTGCCGGTTCGTTTGGTTCGCGTGCCGTGGTGGCGGGCGGACGACCCGCTGGTGCGCATTTTGCCGCGCCCGCTGCGACTGCCGCTGCAGACGATGACGATAATCTGGACTTTGGCTCCATCACTACGCTCGAGGATCTGAGCTGGAAGACCGCGCTTGGTATCGGATGCTTCCAGGTGCTCTCGCTGGTGCCGGGCACGTCGCGCTCCGGTTCTACCATCATCGGTGGCCTGCTGCTGGGCTGCACGCGTTCGGTGGCGTCTAAGTTCACGTTCTTCCTGGCCATTCCTGTCATGTTTGGCGCGAGCGCGCTCAAGCTGGTCAAGTACTTCGTTAAGGGCGGCACCTTCGGCACCAACGAGATCGCCATCCTGGGCGTGGGCTGCGTCGTCGCCTTTGTGGTGTCGCTTATCGCCATCAAGTGGCTTATGGGCTTCGTCCGCCGTCACGACTTCAAGTGCTTCGGCGTCTACCGCATCATCCTGGGCATCGTGGTGCTTGCGTACTTCTTTGTCCTGGAGCCGATGCTCGGCCTGTAACTTAGTCGACGCTGCGCGGCGGCCGGGGCGACAACTTGTCATTCAAAGGGGGCGGCATGACCAGAAGGTCTATGCCGCCCCTTTTCATGCCAATTTGTTCGCCCCGGCCACCGCTCGCTGCTGCTGCCATGACATCGGCGGTTTCGTGATTGTCAATTGATTGGTGCAGACTAACCTGACCCCATTGCGCCTAATCCGCTGGGGTGGGCCTGACGGTGGCGCACGGAGTCGTGGTGTGATTTGCGTCGGTGTCCGCGCGGCTCGGTATACTGGTACGGCTCAAACTATGGCGCTGCCCGCAGGCGCGCCGTCCGTCAGATGAGGAGTCGCCCATGACCCAGCCCCTGCCCTGGGAAAAGAACGCCGCGGTACCCGTGCCGCCCGCGCCGGAACCCGTGCCGCTCGATGCATACACCGCCCCTGCAGCGCCGGAGCCCGAGCTCGTCCCGCTCGACATCTACGACGCTCCCGCGCCGGCGCCCAAGCCCGCCAAGCCGCTCGTCGACATTGACAGCCTTAATCCCGCCCAGCGCGAGGCGGTCCTGTCCACCGAGGGTCCGTTGCTGGTGCTCGCCGGCGCCGGCTCGGGCAAGACCCGCGTCTTGACCTTCCGCATCGCACATATGCTCGGCGACCTGGGTGTTAAGCCTTGGCAGGTTCTTGCCATCACGTTTACCAACAAGGCCGCGGCCGAGATGCGCGAGCGTCTGGCGGCGCTCATTCCCAGCGGCACCCGCGGCATGTGGGTGTGCACCTTCCATGCCATGTGCGTGCGCATGCTGCGTGAGGACGCCGACTTGCTGGGCTATACCGGTCAGTTCACCATCTACGATGATGATGACTCAAAGCGCATGGTGCGTGACATTATGCAGGCGCTCGGCATTGAGCAAAAGCAGTTCCCCATCAACATGATCCGCAGCAAGATCAGCTCGGCCAAAAACGCCATGATCGGCCCCGAGGACATGCTCAAGAGTGCCGATAGCCCCAACGACAAAAAGGCCGCGCAAGTCTACCTGGAGCTGGAGCGCCGCCTGCGCGCCGCCAATGCGATGGACTTCGACGACCTGCTCGTGCGCGCGCTTGAGCTGCTGCGCACCCGCCCCGAGGTGCTCGATAAGTACCAAGAGCGCTTCCGCTACATTAGCGTCGACGAGTATCAGGACACCAACCACGTCCAGTACGAAATCGCCAACCTGCTGGCCGCCAAGTACCAAAACCTCATGGTCGTAGGCGACGATGACCAGTCCATTTATAGCTGGCGCGGCGCCGACATCACCAACATCCTGGACTTTGAGAAGGACTTTAAAAACTGCAAGACCGTCAAGCTGGAGCAGAACTATCGCTCTACGGGTCACATCCTGAGCGCCGCCAACGCCGTGGTGCGCCACAACTCGCAGCGCAAGGACAAGCGCCTGTTTACGGCCGAGGGCGATGGCGAGAAGATCCAGGCCTTCCAGGCGAGCGACGAGCGCGACGAGGGCCGCTGGATTGCCGGCGAGATCGAGAAGCTGCACGCCAAGGGTACGAGCTACGACGACATCGCCGTGTTCTACCGCACCAACGCCCAGTCGCGTATTCTCGAAGATATGTTCCTGCGCGCGGGCGTGCCCTACAAGATCGTGGGCGGCACGCGATTCTTCGACCGTGCCGAGATCCGCGACGTCATGGCCTACCTCAAGATGATCGTGAACCCGGCCGACGAGATGAGCGTCAAGCGCGTCATCAACACACCTCGCCGCGGCATCGGTTCCACCTCGATCCAAAAGATCGAGCAGCTGGCGCGCGACAACCACTGCTCGTTCTTCCAGGCTTGCGAGATCGCAACAGCCGAGACAGGCATGTTTAGCGCCAAGGTGCGCAACGGCCTGTCGAGCTTTGTGTCGCTGGTGCGCGAGGGCCGCCGCATGGACGGCGAGCTCAAGGACGTCGTCGAGATGATCGTCGATAAGACGGGCTTGCTGCAGGCATTTCGCGCCGAGGGCACCATGGAGTCCGAGAGCCGCGCCGAGAACATCCAGGAATTCCTGGGCGTCGCTGCCGAATTTGAGGAGACGCACGAGGACATCGAGGGTACGCTCGAGAGCTTGGAAGAGCTGCGCGCAGCCGGTGTTGCCGACGTTCCTGCCGGCGCCGAGCCCGAGCCCGTCGTGGTGAGCGCGCCCGCGCCCGAACCGGGGCCGTCCGCCCCGGCATCCTCGTTTGAGGCACTCGTCGGCGCGCGCGATGCTGCAGGTTCCAATCCGCTCGATAGACTAGCCGCCCCGGCGCTCTCACCGCAGGATGCCCTGGCCGCTGCCATCGCGGGCAACGCGTATGCCGCGCCGACGGAGATGCCGGCGGGTGCCGTGCATGCCGACGAGATTGAGCGCACCTACGGTCCGCTCACCTGTAAGGCGCTGCCGGCACTCATGGAGTGGCTGGCCCTGCGCTCCGACTTGGATTCCCTGGCCGGCGAGACGCATGCCATCACAATGATGACCATCCACTCCGCCAAGGGCCTGGAGTTCCCGGCGGTGTTCGTGGCCGGCATGGAGGAGGGTATCTTCCCGCACGTGCACGACTTTGGCGGCAGCGATGACCCGGGTAAGCTCGAGGAGGAGCGTCGCCTGGCCTACGTCGCCATCACGCGCGCCCGTAAGCGCCTGTTCTTGACCTATGCGGCCACGCGTCGCACCTACGGCTCGACCTCTGCCAACCCGCGCTCGCGCTTCCTCAACGAGATTCCGTTTGAGGATATCGAGTTTAGCGGTATCGGTTCTGCCGGTTTTGAGGGAACGGGCTGGGAGAAGCGCGGCGACCGTCGCGGCACCTTTGGCTCGGGCATGGGCTCGGATATGTATGGCGGCAAGGTGTTTGGTTCGCATACGCGCTCGACCGGCGGTTCCGGTTCGCGCGGCGGATCGAGCTTTGACGATTTCTTTGGCGGTAGCAGCCGCGGGACCGAGCGCCATCGTGGGGTCTCGCCCGACGCCGGCCGTGTTGCCTCGACCTTTGGTTCGGGTGCGCCGCGAGCCAAAAAGCCGTCGTCCAAGGTGTCTCCGACGGTGGAGCGCAAGGTCGATCGTGCCAGCGCGTCGCAGGACTTTGCCGCAGGCGATACCGTGAGCCACAAGACCTTTGGCACGGGTACCGTGATCTCGGTCGCTGGAGACATGATCGAGGTTCAATTCGAAAAGACCGGCCAGACCAAAAAGCTAATGAAGGGCTTTGCTCCGATCGTCAAGCTGTCGTGATCCTGGCGGACCTGGGCGGGCGTATAGGGCAACATCGCCTGCTCGGGCAGTCCTGCGCAAGACGGAGGCCACATTAAGTGGCCTCCTTTGCGTGCGGAACTCGCGATCGATGTTGCCCTATACGCCCGCCCAGGTCCTTGGGTAACGGTGCTTGCGAACGTCGCTCTGCTCGTTCGCTTTTTGATCTGGAGAGCCGGGTGGGCTGATAAATAGATATGGCAAGGGGCTCTCCCGCACATGGACGGGAGAGCCCCTTGTTGCGTTTGGGTTGTTGGTGCGACCTACAGGTGGCTGATGATCAGTTCCATTTTGCCTTCGAGGTCGATGGAGCTGACGGTGCTGGGTGCCAGCAGGTGGCTTCCCTTGTGGACGGGGTCGCCGCAGACGGTGCCTTCGCCGTCGATGACCGACAGGCACATGAAGGGCCAGCGCTGGTCGAGGGACTTGCTGCCGTCGACACGCACGCGATCGACGGTGTAGCAGGGGTTGGACTCGAGCTCGGTCACGCCGTCCACCTCGGGCGCGGTCACCGTGCCGTCGGACGGAGCCTGAGCATCAAAGTCGATGCAGTCGAGGCTCTGCTCAATGTGCAGTGGGCGCAGCTTGCCGTCGGTGCCGGGGCGGTCGTAGTCGTACAGACGATACGTCACGTCGCTCGACTGCTGCGTCTCCAAAATGAGCGTGCCGGTCTTGATGGCGTGCACGGTGCCGGAATCAATCTGGAAAAAGTCGCCCTTGTGGATCGGCAGCACGTTGAGCATGTCGTCCCAACGGCCTTCCTCGATCATCTGTGCGGCCTCGACGCGGTCCTTGGCGCGCTGGCCGACAATGATCGTGGCACCGGGCTCGCAGTCCAGCACATACCAGCACTCGGTTTTGCCCAAGCTGCCGTTCTCGTGCTTGGCGGCGTACTCGTCGTTGGGGTGAATCTGGATCGAAAGGTCGTCCTTGGCGTCCAGAATCTTGATGAGCAGCGGGAACTCCTTGCCTTCACAGTTGCCAAAGAGCTCGCGGTGCTCGGCCCACAGCCACGACAGCGTGTGGCCGGCGTACGGGCCCTCAGCGATCTGGCAGTCGCCGTTGGGGTGGGCCGAGATGGCCCAGCACTCACCGATGGGACCATCGGGAATGTCGTAACCAAATACGGTTTCGAGCTGGCGGCCGCCCCAGATCTTCTCGTGAAAGATCGGCGTCAGCTTAATCAAATCGGACATGTTTATACCCCCATTGTGTTGTGCGGGCGCTGCACAAAACAGCTCAAAGCGAGCGCCCGGATGACTACAAAAACCTATGCCAACGTTACGTTGTGCAACTCAAAGCGGTCGCCAACGTTGCGCGAGACCGAATACTCAAAGGCGGCGCCGCTGTCCAAAAAGCCAATCTGGGTGAGCTCGAGCAGGGGAGAGCCAGGCTTGGTGTCCAAGCGCTCGGCTTCTTCCTCGGTTGCTGCCACGGCGCGAATGGTACGGTGGAAGCTCGAAATCTTCAGCCCACATTGCTCGCGGATGAAGTGGTAGACCGATCCGTACAGGTCCTTCTTTTTAAGGCCTGGAATCAGCTCGAGGGGCATGTAGGTGTACTCGATAACGATGGGCTTCTCATCGGCCTGACGCACGCGCACGATGTGATAGGCAAAGTCATCCTCGGCAATTCCCAGCTGGGCTGCGATGTCCGCTGGTGGATTAACAATCGAGAAATCGTAGACCACCGAGGTCACCTTCTCCCCGCGGTGCTCATACGAAAAGCCCTGGGCACGGTCGTTTTTGCCCTGGAAAAACGCCTGGCCGGGAAGTCCCGCCGTGTCCTTAACGTAGGTACCCGATCCACGACGGCTGGTAATAAGACCTTCCTCGGTGATTTGCTCGATAGCTCGTTTGACGGTGATTTTGGAAACGCTATAGAGCTCACAGAACTCAACGACGGTGGGAAGCTTGTCGCCCGGTTTAAGAGCGCCATCCTCGATACTTCGACGAATATCTGCAGCTATCGCCTCGTATTTGGGAATCATGGAACCTCCTTTCCGACATATATGAATACAAAAAGTAAGTATAACCCTCAACAGGGCATCCATATTACTTTTATCTAAGAAGTTCGAGAAAGAAAAAAGAAAAAGACGCTTTACTTTTAAAATTAGAGCGCTATAGTTTAAGCAACGAACGGAATCCTTCTGCACAACAGGATCGACCGTTTGGGGACGGTTTTGTTTTGGCGGGTTGGATATCGGTATGGCCGGTGCGCGCCCGCGCCGGATAACCTGCCAAAGCAAACCCGTCTCCAACCGGAAGCTCTAGAACACGAAAGCGAGGACTTTGATGGCACAGTATCAGCTGCCCAACGACTTCTTCTTTGGCGCTGCTATGTCCGGCCCGCAGACTGAGGGTCAGTGGAACCAGGGCGGCAAGCTCGAGAACCTGTGGGACACCTGGTCCATCCAGGATCTGGGTTCGTTCTACAACCGCGTTGGCTCTTACGCCGGCAATGACTTTATGGCCAAGTACCAGGAAGACCTTCGCATTTTGAAGGACTTGGGTCTGGATACCTATCGCACTTCCATCCAGTGGAGCCGTCTGCTCGATGCCGACGGCAACCTCAACGAGGAAGGTGCCGCGTGGTATCACGAGTTGTTCCGCGCCTCTCGCGAAGCCGGCTTGGAGCCGTTTGTCAACTTGTACCACTTTGACATGCCCACCTACCTCTTTAACCGTGGCGGCTGGGAGAGCCGTGAGGTTGTCGAGGCTTACGCACATTACGCCGACGTCGCCTTCCACGAGTTTGGCCAGGAGATTAAGTACTGGTTCACCTTTAACGAGCCCATCGTCGAGCCCGAGCAGCGCTATCAGGAGGGCGTGTGGTTCCCGCAGCTCCACGACTTCAACCGCGCCCGCACCGTGCAGTATCACATCTCGCTGGCGCACGCGCTGGCCGTGGCCAACTATCGTCGCGCCTATGACGAGGGCGCTATTCGCGCCGATGCCAAGATCGGCATGATCAACTGCTTTACCCCGGTCTACACCAAGGAGAACCCCAGCGAGGCGGACCTCGAGGCCGTGCGCATGACCAGCGGCATCAACAACCGCTGGTGGCTCGACCTCATCACCAAGGGCGAGCTTCCTGCCGACGTGCTCGACAGCCTGGCCGAGGGCGGCGTTAAGCTCCCGTTCCGCGCCGGCGACCAAGAGATCCTCAAGCAGGGTGTTGTCGACTGGCTCGGCTGCAACTACTACCACCCCACGCGTGTTCAGGCGCCGGCGAGCAAGGTCGACCAGTACGGCCTGCCGCACTTTGCCGACGAGTACGTATGGCCCGACGCCGTTATGAACGAGAGCCGCGGCTGGGAGATCTACCCGCAGGGCCTCTACGACTTTGGCATGGACTGCGCTAAGAACTACCCCGATCTTGAGTGGTTCGTTTCCGAGAACGGCATCGGCATCATGGACGAATACAAGAACCGTGACGCCGAAGGAACCATCCAGGATGACTACCGCGTCGACTTTGTACGTCAGCACCTGGAGTGGGTTGCCAAGGCAATCGCCGAGGGCGCCAAGTGCCGGGGCTATCACTACTGGGCCGTCATCGATAACTGGTCTTGGGCCAATGCCTTTAAGAATCGTTACGGCTTTGTCGAGGTCGATCTCATGGACGGCTACAAGCGCCGCCTTAAGAAGTCGGCAGCTTGGCTCAAGCAGGTCGCCACGACTCACGTGGTTGATTAGCGAACGGGCGAACGCCCAGACCGCGCGCCGCTGCGCGCAACACATGGCACATCTGGTGGCAGAGGGCGACAGACCACCGTGCGCATAGGAAAAGGCCGGATTTGAAAGTTAGGAGCAATCATGGCCAGTGACAACGGAAAGAGCTTCCTCGACAAGTTTGCCGAGGTCTCTGCGAAGGTGGGAAACCAGGTTCACCTGCGTTCCCTGCGTGACGCCTTCGCGACCATCACGCCGCTCTATATCCTTGCGGGTATCGCGGTTCTTATTAACAACGTCGTGTTCCCTCTGTTCCCGGTCGATGCGGCGGGCCTTGCCAACCTTCAGACGTGGGGCTCGGCAATTACGCTGGGCACCCTCAACGTCTCTGCCATTATCTTGGCCGGATTGATTGGCTACAGCCTCGCCAAGAACAAGCGTTTCGATAACCCGCTCGCTTGCGTGGTCGTCGCCATCTCTGCCTTCGTCATCATGATGCCGCAGCAGATCACCGCCTCGCTTGCCGCCACGAGCCCACTGCTCACCGACAAGATCACCTCCGCCGAGGTCACGGGCGCCCTTTCGACTGCCAACACCGGCACCAACGGTCTGTTCTCGGCTATTATCATCGCCCTGCTTTCCGTCTCGCTCTTCATCAAGATTTCTGGCGTCGAGAAGCTCAAGGTTAAGCTGGGCGAGGGCGTGCCTCCCGCGGTCTCCAACTCCTTTAACGTCATGATCCCGATGCTGCTCAACCTCGCGATCTTCGCTCTTGCCGCAGCCCTGCTCGCCGTGTGCGCCGGCACCGATCTGTGCACCATCATCTCCACGTGCATCTCCAACCCGCTCAAGAGCATCATGAACGCCGGTCCGTGGGCTGTTATCCTCATCTACACCCTTGCTAACCTGCTGTTCTGCGTCGGTATTCACCAGTCCACCATCTCTGGCGCTACCGTCGAGCCGATCCTGACCATGCTCATCGTCGACAACATGGCTACCTTTGCCGCCGGTGGCACCATCCAGCCCGATCACTACATGAACATGCAGATCGTTAACAGCTTCGCCCTCATCGGCGGCTCGGGCTGCACCCTCATGCTTCTGCTCGACACGCTCCTGTTCTCCAAGAACAAGGCTTCCGAGACCGTTTCCAAGATGGCTATCCTGCCTGGTCTGTTCAACATCAACGAGCCGGTTATCTACGGTTACCCCATCGTGTACAACCTGCCGCTCATGATCCCGTTCGTTCTTCTTCCCGATCTGTTCATCGGCATCACCTATGGCCTTACCTGCGCAGGCATCATCAGCCCCTGCATCGCCCAGGTGCCCTGGACCATGCCTCCCGTCATCAATGCCCTGCTCGCTACGGGCTTTGACTGGCGCGCCGGCGTGTGGCAGGCTATCGAGATTGTCATTGGCATGGCCGTCTACCTGCCCTTTATGAAGATTTCCGAGAAGGCAATCGCCAAGCAGGAGGCTTTCGCCGAGTAGAACGCCTAACGTTCGTCCCTTTCACCTTTGCGAGCACCGGTACGCGGTGCCAGTGCCCGCATCTCTCTTCTGCGTAAGGGTGCAGAAAGAGGGCACAATAGCCGCAAGGAATAAAACCAGTTGTCGTCTGCGCGCCGCGCAGTTATAAGGAGGAAGCCATGAAGAAGATCATGCTCTGCTGCAATGCCGGTATGTCCACGAGCCTGCTGGTCCAGAAGATGCAGGCCGAGGTTGCAAACCGTGGTCTGGATATTGAGGTCGAGGCTCGTCCCATGAACGAGGCCCACGATCACCTGGACGAGTGCGACATGTTGCTGCTTGGTCCGCAGATCGGCTACACCAAGGGCGATTTTGAGAAGGAGGCCGCCGGCCGCTTCCCGGTTGAGGTTATCAACATGGTCGACTACGGCCGCATGAACGCTGCCGGCATCATCGACCACTGCGTCAGCGTGATGGGCTAGGTGCTCTGCATGGAGGATATGAACGAACTGCAGATGACCTGCTTTGAGATCATCAGCTACGTCGGTACCGCCAAGAGCATGTACATCAATGCCGTGCAAAAGGCCAAGGAGGGCGATTTTGACGCCGCCGAGGAGCTTATCAAGCAGGGCGACGAGGCCTATAACGGTGGCCACGATGTTCACATGGGGCTTCTGAAGAAGGAGGCCAACGGCGAGCGTAACGGCGAGGCCCCGTTGATTTTGCTGCATGCCGAGGACCAGATGGCCGGCACCGAGACCATGCGCGTCATGGCGACGGAGCTCATCGAGGTTCACAAGCAGCTGCAGGCACTTCAGGCCTAGTCGGCGTTATCGCCGCGACGGACCGTGCGGTCCAACAGACAACATAGTCCCTTTGACGGGCGCCGGGAGCCTCCGCCTCCCGGCGCCTTTATTTTTGGGGATGGTCTTGCGCGGCCTGTTGGGCAGCCAATTGCGTTACCCCAGATAAAACCTGCCAAAACAAACCTGTCCCTTTTTGGTAGGTTTTTGCCTTGAGAGCGGTACCATACAGGCAATGTTTAAACGAGAAAGGTGGGCTCCCATGGAACCTAAGCAGTACTACATCGGCATCGACGTCGGCGGCACTTCGGTTAAGGAGGGCCTGTTCGACGAGGACGGCAACCTGCTTGCCAAGGCCAGCGTGCCCACGCCTCCTATCGTTGACGCTGCGGGCTTTGCCGCGGTGACCGAGGCTATCGACCAGGTGGTCGCCAAGGCACAGATTCCGCGTGCCTTTGTGGCGGGCATTGGCCTGGCCGTTCCGTGTCCCATCCCGGCGTCGGGCGATGCCAAGGTCAAGGCCAACATTGCCATTAACCTGCCCGAGCTGAGGGTCGCCATTCAGAAGCACTGCCCCGATGCGGTCGTTAAGTATGAGAACGATGCCAACGCCGCTGCCATGGGCGAGGCCTGGCTCGGTTCTGCCAAGGGCGTGCAGAACGTGGTGATGGTCACCATCGGTACCGGCGTGGGCGGCGGCGTTATCGTTAACGGCGACGTGGTATCGGGCGTTGTGGGCGCCGGCGGCGAGATTGGCCACATGTGCCTGAACCCGGCCGAGGAGCGCACCTGCGGCTGTGGCGGCCATGGCCATCTGGAGCAGTATTCCAGCGCCACCGGCGTGGTGAGCAACTACCTTGCCGAGTGCAAGAAGGCGGGTGTCGAGCCCATTGAGCTCACCGGCCCCTCCGATTCCAAGGACGTGTTCCAGGCCTGCCGCGAGGGCGACAAGCTTGCGCTGGCCGCAGCCGACACCATGGCCGACTACCTTGGCCGCGCCCTGGCGCTTATCGCCAACGTGGTCGACCCCGAGATGTTCCTGATCGGTGGCGGCGCGTCTGCCTCGGCCGATGTTTATCTCGACAAGGTTCGCGAGCACTTTAAGCAGTACGCGCTCTCTGCCTCGCGCGAGACGCCCATTAAGGTCGCTTCGCTCGGAAACGACGCCGGCATCATCGGTGCCGCCTACGTAGCCCTGCGCGCCGCCGGTAAATAGTCGGTGCAGGAGGGCGGTGGTACAAGGGGGCAGACTTCGCCCCCAGGCTCGCCCCAAATTGCGCCGC
>CAJJZO010000036.1 GCA_905197585.1 uncultured Collinsella sp. | reverse complement strand
TGCAAAAGAATGGGTCGCCCATGCCCACGTCGTTAACCATCAAGACGGGCAGCAGCACCACGGCAAACAGCAGCACGACGTATTTGATGTACGTAAGCGCCTTGAGCTTTTTTGTCGAAAGCTTTTTGCCGGGAATCTTATGAAGCAGCTCCTGCAGCCAGCCAAACGGGCACAGAAAGCCGCATACAAAGCGTCCCAGCAGCACGCCGAGCAAAATGAGCGTACCGGTGACATAGTAAGAAAAGTTGAACTTGGATGAACCTACCACCGACTGGAACGACCCGATGGGGCACGCACCCGATGCCGCGGGGCACGAATAGCAATTAAGTCCAGGTACGCAGACTGTTTTTCCCGCACCCTGATAGATGCCGCCTTTGGCAAAGTTTGGCAGGTGAATGTTGGTGACGAGCGTCGCCGCCGTCTGAATGAATCCGCGAAATCGGGCCAAAACATGCGACGCAGTGTTTTCTCTTTTATCCAATTCCGATACACTCCAAGCACAGCCTAATCGCTTTGGCCAGCACGGCATCCGCCTCGCCACGCATAACGCCAAAGCACACCATGGCAATTCCGACGATCAACAAAGCGACCTGTACCACGGGTTTTACCGCTTTGAACAACCCAACCACTCCTTTCGTTACGCGACCATTGGACCATATCGACTATAAAATCCGTGTTAAGCGCGATTTGGAATGTGCAAGGAGACTGTTATGCGTATTTTGATCGTCGAAGACGAGCGAGCACTGTGCGATGCAATCGCGCGCAGCTTGCGAAACCTGGCGTACAGCGTCGACTGCTGTCACGACGGACAGGAGGCGCTCGACCTACTGGACGTTGAGGCCTTCGACCTCGTGGTACTCGACCTCAACCTTCCCCGTATCGATGGCATGACCGTGCTCAGGGAACTTAGGAAAACCGACTGCGAGACCAAGGTACTGATTCTGTCCGCACGTGGCGAAGTATCCGATAAAGTCGCCGGACTCGATGCCGGCGCCAACGATTACCTCACCAAGCCGTTTCATCTGGACGAGCTTGCGGCAAGAATTCGCAGCCTTACCCTCAGACGCTTTACACAAAGCGACATAGTTTTAACCTGCGGAAAGCTCCGCTTTGACACCAAGGCGCGCATCGCTTCCGTGGACAGCGAGGCTCTATCTCTTACGCGCAAGGAAACGGGAATCTTGGAATACCTGATGTTTAATCAGGGGCGTCCGGTAAGCCAAGAGGAGCTTATCGAGCACGTTTGGGATAGCAGCGTGAACAGCTTTAGCAACGCAACCCGCGTTCATATCTCGTCGCTCCGCAAAAAGCTACGTAGCGCTTTGGGATACGACCCGATTCGCAATCGGATTGGGGAGGGCTACGTTATGGAGGATAGCGAATGAAAAGGCTTTCGCTGCAATGGCGCATAACGATCATGACGGCACTGCTCACGTGTGCGGCGTGCGTGCTGACGAACTGCCTGGTCGGCTATACGGGCATGCGCTATATGGATGCCATCGGCAGTGACATCTCGGCCTTTAACGCAACTGGCGAAGATTCGCCCCAGGCGTTCGACCCAACGAAAGCGACCCTCGATGACGAGGTCACGATCGTCGTAAACGACGCACAGGAGTCTTTTGGCACGATAGCCTGGCGCATCACGGCTGGAGTCACACTCCTTGGCGGCGTGCTGGCATACTTTGTGAGCGGCCGTGCACTCAAACCGCTACGGGCTTTTGCAGCCCAGGTTGAGCGCGTGCAGCCTGACAACCTAAGCGAAATTAAGCTCAACAAAGATGTACCCACCGAGCTACAACGATGCAGCGCCTCATTCAACGACATGATCGCCCGTCTTGGTGAAGGGTTCTCTGCACAGCGTCAGTTTACCGGCAACGCCGCACACGAGCTGCGCACCCCGCTCGCCCTTATGCAAGCACAGATTGAACTATTCATCTCCGAGCACTCCGGTTTGCAACCCGAAACAGCCGAGCTGCTCGGCCTGCTACAAGAACAAACCGAGCGCATGTCTCGAATGACCAAGGTATTGCTCGAGATGAGCGAGCTCCGCAGCGTTCCTTGCGAGGACGATGTGGAACTTGGTCCCTTGTCCGAAGAGGTCCTCACCGACCTTGCGCCACTTGCCGAAAATAAGGGCATAGCCCTCAATTGTGCTGGAGACGCTTTAGTAATCGGGAGCGACACGCTCCTCTATCGGCTGGTGTTTAACCTGGTCGAAAATGCCATCCGTTACAGCCACCCCGGCTCGACTGTCAACGTCTCCATCCGCGACAACGACAGCCACGTGTTCCTGCGAGTCGAGGACCAGGGCCCGGGAATACCCAAGCAGTACCGTGAGAGCATCTTCCAACCGTTCTTTCGCCTGGATAAATCCCGCAGCAGAGCATACGGCGGCGCAGGACTCGGACTAGCGCTCGTTTGGGAGATTGCAGCGCTTCACGGTGGCGGCGTAGAGGTCGAAGCAAGTTCCGAGGACGGGACCACCATGCTCGTAAGCCTTCCAAAACGATCCGCAGCGTTAACCGAACAGTAAAACGAAAGGGGTCCCGAGCAACAGGAGTACAATTGCTGCTATTGTTGCCAGCTGTTGGGAGATGGAAGATGGACTGCGATGGCTACCCATGCGTTCCCATGCCGTTGATGTGCACCGCCTTTGTGCCGGGGCAGATTGACGCTGCGGTTGCAGGCATTTCCGACCCCGATTCGCGCGCCATCGCCACGGCAGAAGCGCTGTACTTTCGCGGACAGGCCACGCTCGCCGCCGGGACAGCACGCCCCTATCTTGACGCCACCGATCCCGCACTGCGCTATTCCGCATGCTTTATCTGCGGATATGCCAGCCTGTCGCTCAACCGTATCGCCGACGCCCGCCGTTGCCTTGCGGGCATCCTCGATACGCCAACTGACGAGGAGTCGCCCGCCGTCCACGCCACACATATCCTGTTCGCCTCGGCCGCGAGCGTCCTGCTGCACTTGCCTTCCCCGTATTCCGCCGAAGAGTTTTATCCGCTTGCGGCGCATCTGCCCGAAGGCCTGCGCCTGTTCGCCAGCTACGTGATGGCGCACGCCTTGTATCTGCGCGGCGAATACGGACGCAGCCTGGGCATGGCGGAAAATGCCCTGATCATGAAACAAGGAAGCTATCCGGTCTCGGAACTGTTCCTGCACCTGGCAGCCTCCATGGCATGCATGAGTCTCAAAGACGTCGACGCCACAAAAACGCACTTCGGAGCCGCTTGGAACATTGCGCGCCCCGACGGCCTTATCGAGCTCATTGGCGAGCACCACGGCCTTTTGCAGGGGCTCATCGAGGCATGCCTAAAATCGCAACACCCTGACGACTTCGCGCGCATCATCGAGATCACGTACCGCTTCAGCTACGGCTGGCGGCGCATCCACAACCCCGATTCGGGCGAGGACGTTGCCGACGATCTAACGACCACGGAATTCACCATGGCCATGCTCGCCTGTCGTGGGTGGACCAACGCCGAAATCGCACGCCATATGGGAGTATCGCCGGGCACCGTCAAAAACCGCCTATCCGGCGTATACGCAAAGCTTGGCATCGGCACACGCGCCGAGCTGGTCGCGCATATGTTGCGTTAGCGACCGGGCTGCCAAGCGCATCGAACGCATTCCGGAACCCGGCGCTTCGCTCGATCAATTTGGACATTTTGACCCTTGAACGGCACTACCGCCACGGGGCGCCTTCTCGCAAAATTGGATTATTTCCACCGATACCTGCGGGATGGGAGCCAAAGATGCTTGATCGCCGTTCGTTACTTGTTGCCGGAGCGTCCTCGCTGGCGAGCATTATGTTGCCGCGCGTGCCGGGAAGCGCAAACGCCTTCATATTGCCGTTCGCCCCCGCCGAGGCATACGCCGACGAAGATGATCCCTTCAAGGTCTTGGTGCTCTCGCGCACCATGTTTGGTGTGGTCGTGGTCGACGTCGCCAACAAGAATACGCCCATCACGGGTGCCCAGGTCACGCTCACATCGCGCTATGCCGCAGGCAAGCAGCTCACTGCCACGACCGATGACGAAGGTACGGCCATCTTTGAGGTCGCCCCTCTTTCAGAAGGCTACGTGGACGAGGCAACGCTTCTCGACGCGTACGACTTTAACGGCGGCATCTCCATTAGCATGGCAGGCTACCGCGATGTCGAGATTCCCCTTGCGCGTATCCAGGGCGGCACTGCCATAACCGCGCCCACGCGTCCGCTTTCCGACGGCGAGCCGTACTTCCGCCAACTCACATTCGACGAATGGGACATCCAGTACGCTGAAGCCACGTTCATGGCATTGCCGAAGGACGACACGGCAAACGAACAGCCCGATACGCACTCCTTTACCGTGCAGGCACATCTGCCACAGGGTGGACAGGCAACGCTGCACATCAACAAGGTAATGCCCGCTGCGGGCAGCCCATCCGAAACCGTCACGCAGATTGGCCAAGTCAAGGCCAGTGCATCGTGCGCGGATAATCTGGCGACGTTCACACTCGAAGACAAGTTCCTCGATGCAGCGTCGAGCCTTCTGGAAGAAGGATGTAAGCTGCGCTTTGTCCTCAACTATCAGGGCAAAACCTATACACTCTCCTCCCCCATGGCCGTTGTCACCGCGCCGGCCGCAAAGGCGGAATCGGGCTCGACCACCATCGTCCCCACCACCATGGACCAAGAGATCACTCCGTTTGATTTCCCCGCAGCGTTTCCCGGCATCGGCGGCAATAAGTTCACGTGCTGGATGCCCACATTTCCGATCCTCTTCGATTTCTCGTTTGCTGGATACGTGCTGTTTGGTGGAGGATACAAACCAGCCAGCTATATGAACGATTCGGGCAACCCTGATCCGGAATACTGGAAGAAATCGCCGCGCGAGTCGGGCGCCAAGCAGGCAAACCGCTACCTCGACGAGATGGAGGGGAAGTGGAATCAGTACAAAAGTATGAGTGCCGGTTCGGGCACCGATCCAAGAAACACCAAGCTCCTTCGCCACCATTGCACGCCGCTGTTCACGATGGATATCGCCACACAGCTGTACGGCTCGCTCGCCTACGATTGGGCGGGCAAAACCTGGGGTAACAACAACGACCCCGCATACGGCAATATTAAGGCCCTCTTCCAGGTAAGAACCGACCTCAATTGGACCGAGCAGTTTACCCTAGGACCGGTGCCATTTTTCCTAAACGTCAACCCCTGGGTGCTGGCGAAGCTGGCGCTCGCCGTGGGTGCCCACACGCACGGCAGCGGCGCGGCGTTTTTTAAAAACATTTCGCTCGACTATTCAAACACGTCGGGCTCGTTCACCATCCAGATCGGGCTTGCCGTCACCTTTGGCGCCGGCGTTGCAGGCGTCGCTTCGTCTGCTGTGCGCGGCGCCGCATCCCTCACGCTGTTCATTGGGTACGAGAAGGCAGATGGACACCAGCTTCCGCGACTGCGCGTAGGTGCAGACGTCGATGTCGATGTGATACTCCAGTTCGTAATGTTCAAGTGGACCACCAAGGCTTGGTCGGGGTCGTGGCCCACACTCATCGATTCGTGGAATATGTCGGTGAACAATGGCGACCAGTATGTGCTCCAGCGCTCTGAGCTCGCATTGGGTGGGGATACGCCTTACACGTTGGATGCCCGTTTCGGCACGCCCGGCAACATCAAGGCGGGCGGCGTGCCGCAGTTTATCGCGTCAGCCACCATCGTCACCAATTCCGAGCTGCTCGCGCGCGCCGAGGTTGCAGCCACCGCGATAAACGTCACGTCTACCGTACGCGATTGGAATCAAGCAATCACGCGCATTGAGCTCGAAGCAGACGCGGAGAGCGACGACACGGGACAGGTCGAGCATTTCGTCCACGCACTGATAGAGAACGACGAAAACGCCGCGCCGATGTATGCGTACACCCATATCGGGCAGGCGAAGGACGCCGTTGCGGACCCCAACGCCAATTCTGCCGGTGTATCGGAGGACGAGCGTGGCGGCATCAAGCCCTCGAGCGACAACGTGCTGTTTACTGGCGTGCTCAGCGAAGCCCACATGAAGCTGGCAATGATTGCCGGCGTAGAATGCCTGTTCCGTATCGCCTCGGTGCGCTACGGCGACAATGGCCGCTCGCGCCTAGTGGTGCACACAAAGGCAAACGGCACGTGGTCCGCTCCCACGCCCGTGGACTTTCCCCTTGGGTTTGGCGAGAACGACGTGGAGCGCGACGGCATATACGATTACGACTTCGACGTGGTGGAATATACGGACGGAAGAGGAAACCAGGACGCCTACGTGCTGTTGGTCTCGGGCGAGCGCCCCGACGGCGACAACACCCTTTTCGATACGGCAAGCACAGCCGGCATACTGTCCGTTGTGCGTCTGCGCATAAGCAACGACGGAATTCGCGTGATGTCGCACACGTCGTGGCGCAGCATCTCGCGCGGCCGCCTTCAGGAGGATGGCTGCCATTGCCTGCAGTGCCCACGCATCACGGTGGGCAAGACGCTGGTCGACGGACGTCTGTCGGGCGCTTACCTCCACCGCCGCGGGACCACCGCAGAAAAGGCGCTCGGCAGCGAGGCTGAGGTTGCGCTGGAGTGCTTTACCCTATGGTCGGACGTTTCGGGCGACAGCCTGACGTTCCGCCAAGTTCTCCGCTTTCCGCAAGCACCGTCGAGTATCGAGCTGGGTGAGCCCGAGAATATCAACGGCAAAATGGTGGTGCCCGTTGCATACGAGACCGCAGACGGTTGCGGCTGCGCATCGTACGCCGTGATCGGCCAGTCCATCGCGGGCTGGGGCGTTATGTCGCCAGATGCCACAGTACCCCACGCGGTGCCGTGGCCGCAGCACACGGGCTTTTTGGCAACTGTCAACGAGCAGCTGCAGCATGTTACGTGGACGCGAGGCGCATCGGCATTTGCAACGCAGCCCGTGGGTGCCGCAGGCTGTGGCCCGGCATCGTTTAGCGTAAGCAACAACGGCAGGTGCGTGCTCTATGTAGAGAACACCGATGGCAAGGTGGGACAAACCTACGACGAAGAAGGCAACCCGGTAGCAGTGATGGGCAAGCACTTCCGCATCTTCGCCAGCACCTTGGCAGGCGATCTGTTCACGGAGCCGTTCGTGATGTGTGAGCTGGACCATCCCGTCGATCAGATAACGACTTTTTTAACGTCGGGAGGCATGCTCTCCGCGCTCGCCACGCACATTGTGAGTGCCGAGCAGAGCAAGGCGGAGCTGCACGGCATCGAAGTGCCCTTGGTGGCGTGTGCCACTCCGACGGGCGCGGTCGCTACGTCGGGCGCGGTGGTGCCCGGAGCAGCAGGCGAATCCTTCATGGTCACGGTGCGAAACGACGGCAACACCTTGCTGACCGCCGGCACGATCGATCTGTACCGAGAGGGCTCCAGTCAGCCGTTCTCCAGCGCATCCATCGGGTTCGGAGTGAACGCACGCATGGCATCGATCTACGATCCAGAGCTTGCCGAGGACGCTTCGGCCAACGATATGGCACACGTGAAGTACGCGCTCGAGACGCTGGGCGCACGTTTTGCAACGCACCCGCTGGTAGCCGACAACGGCAACGCCGTGCTGGCACCGGGTTGCACGGCACAATTCCGCATGAGCTTCGCCATCCCCGAGAGTTGGAGCGACGAAGTGGGCAAACGCGTAACGCTGTATGCGAAGGCGCGTAATCTGGTGGCGCTCGATCCCGTAACGCTCGAGGAAATTCGACCGGGCGCAAACTCAGCGCTGGGTGCCGTACTGCACGAACTTCATGTGCCCGACGCGGCATGCGAACGCTCAGAAGTTCAGGTCGGCGTATGCGACAGCGCGGATACGACAGGACTTCACGACGCCCCGATGACAGCAGACGGCGGTGGCGGCTCGAGTGGCGGCGGTACTGACAAGGGCGGCGGCTCCGGCGGAAGCAGCTCCAGCAGTGGCAAGGACCACGGCAATAACAAGCGCTCCGGAAAAGCGGGAGCGCTTGCAGGCACGGGCGATGCCAGCGCTCCCCTTACGGCAGCCGCTGCAGCACTCGCCGCGGCAGGCGCAGGCCTCATCGCCTACAGCGCCCGCCGCACGGCGCTCGAAAAAGCCACCGCCGATGAGGTCAATTCTGATAAGCCTCACTAGCTCTCAGTTACCTTTGCGAGAGACGCCGACTCGGCTCATCGACCATCAAAATGGGCTGGTTCTGGATACCCAGAGCCAGCCCATTACGCATTAGATATCGTCAGAGGAGTCGAGTTCTGCCTCGAGCTTGGCACACCGTCTTTTCGCCAACAATCCGCACGACACGTCTTCGACAGCGTATCCAACCGCAAACGCAGCAGGACGCATTCGATTCGCTATTCAAACTTACTCGGACAGAGCCGACTCGGTTTTGTCCGAGTAAACGAATCTCCATCGAACTCCGAAGGATTGTTCGATGGATTTCGTGTTGGTGGAATCGCCTATGGGCTGGGCTATGCTACCTTGACTATCTATATGACTTAAACGCAGCAAAGGAGCACCGAGAGAGCGAGTATGGCAAAAAACACCGCAAACTATGGTAACGACAGTATCCGCCAGCTCAAGGACGAGGAGCGCGTACGCCTGCGCCCCGCCGTCATCTTTGGCTCGGACGGACTCGATGGCTGTGCACACGCTGCCTTCGAGATCCTGTCCAACGCCGTTGACGAGGCGCGCCAGGGCTACGGCAAGCTCATCACCCTTACCGCCTTTCGCGATGGCTCCATTCAGGTAGAGGACAACGGCCGCGGCTGCCCGCTCGACTGGAACCCTTCCGAGAAGCGCTTTAACTGGGAACTCGTCTTTTGCGAGCTCTACGCCGGCGGCAAATACAACAACAACCAGGGCGGCGACTACGACTTCTCGCTCGGTACCAATGGCCTGGGCTCGTGCGCGACCCAGTACGCCTCCGAGTACATGGACGTCACGGTTTGGCGCGACGGCAACAAGTACTCCCTGCACTTTAAGAAGGGCAAGGTCGTCGGCGCCAAAAAGAAGGCACTCGAGATTGAGCCCAGCGACGAGGACCGTACCGGCACCACCATCAAGTGGCGCCCCGATCTTGAGGTCTTTACCTCCATCAGCATCCCCCACGATTGGTATCGCGAAACCATGCGCCGCCAGGCCGTGGTCAACGCCAACGTGACCTTCCGCCTGCGCATCGAGGGCGACGACGGCGAATTTACCGAAGAGGACTTTTGCTATCCCAAGGGCATCGAAGACTACGTGCTCGAGAAGGTCGGTACCGACTACCTCACCGAGCCCTTCTTTATCGAGGCCGACCGTCGCGGTCGCGATCGCGAGGACCTGCCCGATTACAACGTGAAGATTACCGCGTGCATGTGCTTCTCGCGCACCTTCATGATGCAGGAGTACTACCACAACTCATCGTGGCTCGAGAATGGCGGCTCACCCGAGAAGGCGGCCCGCAGCGCTCTGACCAGCGCCATCGATGCCTACATTAAGCAACAGGGCAAATACAACAAAAACGAGAGCGGCATTAAGTGGCAGGACGTCCAGGACTGTCTGGTGCTGGTGACCAACTGCTTCTCAACCCAGACGTCCTACGAGAACCAGACTAAGAAGGCCATCAACAACCGCTTTATCCAGCAGGCTATGACGGCCTTCTTTAAGGAGCGCCTCTCGACTTACCTGATCGAGAACAAAGACGCTGCCAACAAGATCATGGAGCAGGTGCTCATCAACAAGCGCTCGCGCGAGAACGCCGAGAAGACGCGCCAGAGCATCAAGACCAACCTGCAGCAGAAGACCGACATGGCCAACCGTGTGCAAAAGTTCATCGATTGCCGCTCCAAGGACAAGAGCCGCCGCGAGATCTACATCGTAGAGGGTGACTCGGCAGCAGGCGCCATTCGCACGTCGCGCGATGCCGAGTTCCAGGGTGTTATGCCCGTCCGCGGCAAGATCCTCAACTGCCTGAAGGAGGACTACCCGCGTATCTTTAAGTCCGACATCATCATGGACCTCATGCGCGTGCTGGGCTGCGGCGTGGAGATCAAAGACAAGCGCATCAAGAACCTTGGCGCCTTTGACCTGGACAACCTCAACTGGAACAAGGTCATTATCTGTACGGACGCCGACGTCGACGGTTACCACATCCGCACGCTTGTGCTCACCATGCTCTATCGCCTGGTGCCCACGCTCATCGACGAGGGTTACGTGTATATCGCCGAGTCGCCGCTCTACGAGATCAATTGCAAAGAAAAGACCTACTTTGCCTACACCGAGCTCGAAAAGAACGGCATCCTTAAGGAGATCGGCGACCAGAAGTGCTCCATCAACCGCTCCAAGGGTCTTGGTGAGAACGATCCGGACATGATGTGGCTCACCACCATGAACCCCGAGACGCGTCGTCTGATCAAGGTGGAGCCCGAGGACGTCACCAAGATGGAAACCATGTTCAACCTGTTGCTGGGCAACGACGAGGCGGGCCGCAAGCGCCATATCTCCGAGCACGGCAAGGAATATCTGGACCAGCTGGACCTGCAATAGCAGCAAATCGATAACGACGGCCCTTAAGAAGTTCAAGAGGAAATCGTGGCAAAGAAGAAGACGAAGAACCAGCCAAAGAAAAAGCAGGTCAACGCCGAGAACGTCATCGGCCTGCACTCCGAGGTCACCGACCAGCCGATCACGCAGACGCTCGAGGTCAACTACATGCCCTACGCCATGAGCGTCAACGTCTCGCGTGCGTTCCCCGAGATCGACGGCTTTAAGCCCTCGCACCGCAAGCTGCTCTACACCATGTACAAGATGGGTCTGCTCAAGGGCGAGCGCCAGAAGAGCGCCAACATCGTGGGCCAGACCATGAAGCTCAATCCGCACGGCGACGCCGCGATCTATGAGACGATGGTGCGCCTGGCCACCGGCAACGAGGCGCTGCTCGCGCCCTTTGTGGAGTCGAAGGGCAACTTTGGCAAGTACTATTCGGGCGACCTGAGCTACGCCGCCTCGCGTTATACCGAGGCCAAGCTCTCCCCCATCAGCGCCGAGATCTTCAAGGACATCGACAAGGACCCGGTCGACTTCGTCGACAGCTACGACGGCGCCATGAAGGAGCCGCGTCTGCTACCCACCACGTTCCCTAACATCCTCGTCTCGGCCAACAAGGGCATCGGCGTCGCCATGGCGTCCGACATCTGCGGTTTCAACCTCAACGAGGTCTGCACTGCCACGATGCACTACCTGCAGGATCCCGACTGCGACCTGCTCGAATATATGCCCATGCCCGACTTCTCAACCGGCGGCGAGATTATCTACCGCCGCGAGGAGATGGAAAAGATTATCGAGACCGGCCTGGGCAGCTTCCAGATCCGCTCCCGCTGGCGCTGGATTCCCGAAGAGCGCATCATCGAGGTCTACGAGATTCCCTACACCACCAAGACCGATGTCATCATCGAGCGCATCGTCAAGCTCTCCAAGGAGGGCAAGGTCAAGGAGATCGCCGATATCCGCGACGAGACCGATCTTTCGGGCCTGCGCATCGCCATCGACCTTAAGCGCGGCGTCGACCCCGACAAGCTCATGGCCAAGCTCTATCGCTCGACCACGCTGCAGGATTCGTTCTCGTGCAACTTCAACGTGCTCGTCGACGGCTATCCCCGTGTTATGGGCGTGCGCCAGATTCTGCACGAGTGGGTCAAATGGCGTATTGAGTCCACGCGTCGCCGCATTAACTTTGACCTGGGCAAAAAGTCCGAGCGCCTGCACCTGCTGCACGGCCTCGAGGCGATCTTGCTCGACATCGACAAGGCCATCGCCATCATCCGCGGCACCAAGCTCGAAGCCGAGGTCGTGCCCAACCTTATGAAGGGTTTCGACATCGACGAGACCCAGGCCGAGTTTGTTGCCGAGCTTAAGCTCCGCAACATCAACGAGGAGTACATCCTCAACCGCACCAAGGACATCGCTAAGCTCGAGGGCGAGATTGCCGAGCTTGAGGAGATCCTCTCCAGCGAGGAGAACATCAAGAAGGTCATCAGCGACGAGCTGGCCGCAGTCAACAAGAAGTACGTGATGCCGCGCCGCACGGGCAGGATCGAGCCCCATGAGGTTATCGAGGTGAGCCTGGAGCCCGAGGTCGAGGAGTACCCGGTCACCATCATGCTCTCGCGCGATGGCTACCTTAAGAAGATGACGGACCGCGTACTCAAGAAGGCGACCACGCTCAAGTACAAGGACGGTGACAAACCCTTTATCGAGTTCCCGTCCTCCAACACGCACGAGTTGCTGGTCTTTACCAACAAGAGCCAGGTGTATAAGTGCAAAGTCGCGGCGTTTGAGGATACCAAGTCGGCACAGCTGGGCTCGTACCTGCCGACCGATCTTGAGATGGAACCCGACGAGAGCGTCATCTGGGTCATCGACCCCGAGGACTACAAGGCCGACGTGCTGTTCGTCTTTGAGAACGGCCGCGTGGTGCGCGTCGCGCTTTCCGGATACGTCACCAAGACCAACCGCAAGCGCCTCAAGAACGCCATCTACGGTGGCAGCAAGCTGCTGTATGCCCAGGTGCTCAAGGAAGATCGCGACATCGCGCTGGT
>CAJJZO010000035.1 GCA_905197585.1 uncultured Collinsella sp. | reverse complement strand
GCGCACAGGACCCGCGGGCGCCTGGGCCGAAAGCCCCCCACACCCCCCCAATTATCTGGCGGTCTCTATACCGTTTGTGGGGGTGGGTTCAAAAAAAAAAAGTTCCAGTATTTCCCCCGCAACTGCGTTAGGGATTTTTCTACAGGGGGAGGGTAGTCAAAAAAGCCCCGTCCCAAATTGACTGCTCGGGGAGTCGCATTCGAGCTCGGTTGTCCTCTTAGCCACTCGATATCCTTCGGAGCAATAACGGTGATAAACTTGCTTAAGTGTTAATCAAGCTACACACAATCTTGCTCTCTAATTAATCAAGAATCGCTATAATTTTGATTAGCTAGAGAGCAAGATTGGAGAATCATGGCATTCAACGACTTGATCGCCCAGAAAATAAAGGACTTTGAACAGCAGGGGGTTCCGCAGGTCTTTGAGCGAGACCTTGATCTAGGAAACCCACAGGAGCCAAAGCGCGACAACATCGTAAATGTGATTGTGGGGGCCCGCCGTTGTGGAAAGACGTATCGCCTGTATCAGGAGATGCGGCGGCTTCAGTGCCGGGGCGTCAAGCTTGACCGGATGCTTTACTTCAATTTTGAGGATGAGCGCTTGCGCCCGTATGAGCCATCGCTGCTGGCGGACGTGCTCGACACGTTCTATGCGCTGTATCCTGTTGCTCGAATCGAGGGCGCTTACATTTTCTTTGACGAGATCCAAGAAATTCCCGAATGGGGTGCGTTTCTGCGTCGTGTAGTCGATACGGAGAAAGCGACCGTCTATGTGACGGGATCTTCTTCTAAGATGCTGTCCTCAGAGCTTAAGAGCGAGTTCAGGGGTCGTTCTCTTATACGGGAGCTTTTTCCGTTGAGTTTTTCGGAATACGTTCGATATAAGACGGGGAACGTTTTCGAGCCAGATGCGACCTTTTCCCCGAGCGATGCAGCGCTGCTTCGACATCATCTGATCGGGTATCTTGAACGAGGGGGATTCATCGCGACACTTGAGCAGACGCCTGCAGACGCGATTCAGCTGCTACAGGAATATGCTTCGCGAACGGTCGCCATGGACGTCGTTGAACGGTACGACGTCAAGAACCCTCGCCTGGCATCGCTGTTCTTGACGCGGTGTATGGCGTCTTCGGGACGAGAGCTGTCAGTGAACAAAGTGTACAACGAGTTCAAGAGCAGACAGATACCCGTCAGTCGTAATTCGCTCAGCGATTTACTTGAGTATTATGAGGACGCCTACCTGTTATTTTCTGTGCCGGAGTTTACGCGTTCACTGGCAAATAACATGCGGTCTGCGTCTAAGGTCTACGCTGTCGACCCTGCGATGTTTGGAGCATTCTCTCCCGCATCGGCATTGGACCAGGGCCAGAGGCTCGAGACCGCAGTGTTCAATGCGCTAAGGAGAAGGACTCCCGCGGTGAGGACCGGCTCGGTCTGCCGCCTGCTAATCAAAGAGAAGAGCAAAAGCCATGAGGTGGACTTTGTGGCTGGGGACGCGCTTCTCATGCGGGCTTATAGCCTGATTCAGGTGAGTGCGGATATGGCACGTGAGAAAACGCGCGAGCGCGAAATTGCCGCGCTTGATGCCTCGATGGCCCAGTTCGATCTTGGCGAGTCGGCAATCGTTACCATGGATGAACAGACCGATATTCCATGCGAGCACGGTGTGGTACACGCTATGCCCGCATGGAAGTGGCTTCTTGCCTGATCATCTATGGACCTGTGGGGTTAGGACCTCCTGGCTCCTTCATCGCGGTTGGGGAGCACCTTGCTGCGCCCGGCTAGTCCTGGGCTTTGATACTCGGCAGTAGGATCTGCGCGAGGTAGTCGGTTTCGAGCTTAGTGGCACCATCGGCCTTGCCGTCTTTACCTACCAGGTCGTTCTTGATCTGACTATACGTATAGCGGTTGCCGGTCGTAAGCTCGACAAGCTCAATGGCCGTGTCCATGGGGTAGGTCGACACGGGATTCTGGGTGCGCCCGTTGATAGTCTGGGGCACCACGTACGGATAGACGGGGCCGCTGGCATAGACGGTATAACCGTTGCCCAGGCTGACCGTGCCCAAAACCGTATCGCCGTCATCGGGCGTAAAGGTCTCGCCATCGCGCACGGCGACGAGCGTCACGAGCGGCGTATTGGCGTCGTCGCCCAGATAGATGCATAGCGTGCTTCCGTTTTGCCAAGTTGCGACCTTGCCGTACCACTCGACGGGAATATCGAGCTGGTAGAGGTCGGTTGCCTTGTGGCGAGCGTCAGCATCACGGGACGCCTGTGCCTTTTGCGCGCTCACGGCATTGACGGCGGCGTCGCGCCGCGCGGTTGCTGCCTGCTGGAGCACTTTGGCAGCCGCGGCGGAGCTCGCACCGCCCTCCTCGGCATACTTGGCGGCGGCATCGATCTGGTCGTCAGTCACCGTGTCGGCCGAAGGCACCTTGAGCTTAAAGGTGGCCTGGGCACTTAAATCCTGCCCATCGCTCTTAACGGTGACCTGCGTCTTGGTGGTTGGGACGGTATAGATGGTGCCGTCGGCCGCGATGGGGGAGGCAGCGATGGAGAGCGTGTAATCGCCAGGCAGCAGTTTGATGCCGCGGCCGTGCTCGTCAACATAGAGCGTTTCGCTCACGGAGGAGCCATCAGCGTCCTGACCACTCACCTGTACGGGAATCTTGGAGCCGGTAGAACAGTCGAGGCCCGCGGCATGCACGCCAATCTGCACTGACATCATCGTGTGGGCATTGGCGGCGACAGCGGCAGCCTGCTCTTGCTGATATCCGTTCCAGGCGGCATAGCCTGCGCCGCCGGCGACGAGCGCGACGGCCACGACACCGGCGACCATCAGATTGCGGCGCTTGGGCGACATCTTGCGATGGCGAACCTCGGCCTCGCGTGCTGAGGGAACGGACGGTAGGGGGATATCGCCCATGGCGATGGTCTCGTCCACGGCAGGCGCAGAGCCCAGGCCGGGAAGCTCGCGGGTCAGCGAATCTTCGGCCGGCAAGCTGTCGAGCAAGATGGTTTCCTCGCTCGTGTCGGATTCGGGCTGGTCGTCGGCCTCGCATTCGGTGTCTTCATGATCTGCCTCATCTTCGGCAGGCTCAACGTCGTCTGCGTCCTGATCATCGGACTGCGCCTCGGCTTCCGACTCATCCTGCACATCAACGCCCGAATCGTCAAACGCAATCTCATCGAGTGAAATCCGGTCTAAGCTCTCCAAGGCCTCAGCGCAAGCTTCTGCATCTTGGGCCGCATCCTCTTGGCCCATCGTCTCATCTTTCATATATCCCCCAAGCTCAATATCGGGACAACACTGTACCCAAAAACGGGACCCCATAGAGCCGCCGCATGATTTGAAATCCGATTTTATATATGCGTATGTTTTTGAATAGATGAATAGAGACGCAACGACAAAAGCCCCCGAAAAGCGAGCGAAACGCTTTCCGGGGGCTCTGCGAGACATTGGATGAAAATCCTGACGGGCGGGCCTATGCCCAACTGCCAACAGCGACCAACACGTTACTCGGCGTGCGCGTAATCCACCTTGGCGCGGCGAGCGGTAGCCTTCTCCCAATCGCTGGTGCCCTCAAAGACATCCTGCTTGTAGGGATTGCGGCCGAGCTTCTTGGCGCGGTAGGCGATGTAGATGATCGCGGCGACGTTGGCGACCAGAGCGGCGATCGAGACCGCGGTAGCGGCGCCGGGGTCGAGCGTGGAGTGGGTCACAAAGATGGACTCCTCCTGGAAGTACGGGAACACCTGGGCAAACATGCACCAAATGGCCAGCGTAAAGGCGCGGTTCTGGATCCAGCCGCCCTTGTTCCAGATAAAGGCGGCGACGGTGGGCGCCAGAAGCAGCGCAAAGCCGCAGAACCAGGAGTGGGTGGGCAGGCAGTTGTAGGTGTAGCAGAAGTTCCAGATATCGTAGGCGATGATGTAGACCCAGGTCATATCGGGCCACAGCATGTCGGTCTGATCCTCGGAGGCGTAGACGCTCCACCAACCGGTCATGCAGAAGATGTTGATAATACCGGCGATGCCGTTGAACACGTTGTTCCAGCCGGCCAGCTGCGTAGCACCTTCGGAGGTGACCCAGGTGGACTCGCCCAGGACAAAGAAGTGATAGGCGCTCTCAAAGTCGGACACGACGGCGATCATGATGTTGATGGCGACGATCACAAACGGCCATGCGCGGAACCAATGCGCCTTGCCAATCTTGCCCCACTGGTACTTAATGGCAATGAAGCCCCAGCAACCGGCCAGCGCCGCGTATACCTTGGCGTAGTGGAACCAGCTGTTCTGGTACACATGGGTGGGGTTGGTGAGCGCCCACTCGGCACCCTGCGAGACGCCGATGGCGATGGCGACGCAGTAGATGGTCATGGCCAGCGGAGCCACGCCAAAGATGATTGCCGCGCCCAGCTTGGTGCGGCGGCCGACCTCGTTGAGCACGATCAGGCCAATAAAGACCATGGCCCAGCCGGCCCAGTGGATAAGGGTATCGCTACCCCAAACATCGAACAGCATGCTGCTCTCCTTTCACACGCCCGCGGCCCCTCTTCTGATCGCGGGCAGTTTGGCCAAATGTCGTCAGTTCTGGGGCTTGCGCTCCGGATACTTGGCGGTATAGCCCTCGATGTGGAGTGTCGAGGCGATGATTTCCTTGACCGTCTCGTCGGGCACATCGGGGTGCGTGCGGATATACATCAACAACCCCATGATGAGGGTGTAGAACGTCTCGTAGACATGGTCGATGCGTAGCTCATGATGGGCGGCAAAATCCACCACGGTGGTGTCGCAGATATACTGCGCCACACGCTGGACCACGTTGTGCAAAAAGCCGCCGTAGAGCGCGCCGCTGCTTGAGGTGAGCGTACTCGGCAGCTCGTGGCCGCTGACGACCAGGCGCTTAAAGAGCGGGGCGACGGTGTCGAGTGCGCCCTCGATATCACCGACGGTGCGGTTGGCATTCCACTGCTCGAGCTCGGAGATAAAACCGTCGATCGCCTCGTCCATGACGGCGGTGACAGCGGCGTCCATGTCGGCAAAGTAGTGGTAGAACAATGAGCGCGTGCAGCCGGCTCGCTTGGTCACGGCCGAGACGGATAGATGCGACACGCCTAGCTCAGAGCTCACGGTGCGCACGGCGGCGAGGATCTCGCGACGGCGTTCGTCGCCCGTCAAGCGCTTTGCCGCGCTATCGGATGCGGGGACGGCATCGACCACAGAGGTATCTGCTGTGTTGTTGCTCATGTTTTGCCGCCTTTCATCCTCTTTTGCCTGACCGTTCGCCTAACAGTCTTGAATATTGTTGACGGTTCGTCAATACTATTTTTGACACAATGTCAACTAATGGCGGGTGAACGGCATGGGGGCATGCCCGGCCTGCAAAAAAGAGGGGTGCCGCGGTCTCGCCGGGCTGTGGCAAGAGAAGGGACAACCATGATTCTCAACGGACCGGGGATTAGCTACACCGAGCCCGATATCGGCGCAGAGTTTGTACCGCCGCTGCCGGAGCATCCGCGCGAGGCCATCGTCAAACTGTGCGAGCACTGCACCAACCGCCTGCTGCACCGCGACGAGCTGCTGGGCTACGAGTACTGGTCGTTTGCCGAGGCCGCGACCGACGAGCAGGCCGAAGTGCTCTGCAAGATGAAGATGCGCCGTCCCTATACGCTGCCCGAGATGGTCAAGCTCACCGGCATGCCCGAAGCCGATATCGAGAAGATGCTCGACGATATGAGCTACACGGGCCTGCTCGAGTACAACTGGGAAAACCCCGAGCGCGCCAAGCAGTGGGTGCTGCCCATGCTGGTGCCGGGTTCCGCTGAGTTTCTCAACATGCGCGTGAGCCAGCTCGAGGAGCACCCGGTCTATGCCAAGTTCTTTGAGCAGGCGTCCAAGGGCCCGCTGTCCCGCGCCACGCCGATGGTGCCGCCCGGTGGTGCCGGCATCGGCATGCATGTCATTCCGGTCGAGAAGGCTATCGATGCCGCGAGCACGTCGGTGCCGATCGAGCATATCGAGCATTGGCTCGACAAATACGATGGCAAATATGCCGCTAGCACCTGCAGCTGCCGCGCGAGCCGTCGCGTGATGGGTGAGGGCTGCGCCGACGACCCGGCCGATTGGTGCATCGCCGTGGGCGATATGGCCGACTACGTGGTCGAGACCGACCGCGGCCATTACGTGACGCGCGACGAGGTTTACGACATCCTGCGCCAGGCCGAGGACAACGGCTTTGTGCACCAGATCACCAACATCGACGGCGAGAACAAGATCTTCGCTATCTGCAACTGCAACGTCAACGTGTGCTACGCCCTGCGCACCTCTCAGTTGTTCAACACGCCCAACCTGTCGCGCTCGGCCTATGTCGCCAAGGTCGAGAAGGACAAGTGCGTGGCCTGCGGTCGCTGCGTTGAGGTGTGCCCGGCCGGCGCCGCCAAGCTCGGCCAGAAGCTCTGCAGCAAAAAGGCCGGCGGGCGGGTGCCCGAGTATCCGCGCCAGGAGCTGCCCGACGCCACCAAGTGGGACCACACCAAGTGGTCGCCCAACTACCGCAACGACAACCGCATCGAGACGCATGAGTCCGGCACCGCTCCCTGCAAGACGGCCTGCCCCGCGCACGTTGCCGTTCAGGGCTATTTGAAGCTCGCGGCTCAGGGTCGCTATGACGAGGCCCTAGCACTCATTAAGCGCGAGAACCCGCTGCCCGCTATCTGCGGCCGTGTGTGCAACCGCCGCTGCGAGGATGCCTGTACCCGCGGCCGTGTGGACGCCGCCGTGGCTATCGACGAGGTCAAGAAGTTTATCGCCCAGCGCGATCTGGACGCCGCGACCCGCTATGTCCCACCTGTGGTGACCCCGACGCGCGCTGGCGGCTTCGATCAGAAGATTGCCATCATCGGTGCCGGCCCGGCTGGCCTGTCCTGTGCTTTCTATCTTGCCGAGAAGGGCTACAAGCCCGTCGTGTTCGAGAAAACCGAGCGCCCGGGCGGCATGCTCACCTACGGCATTCCCAGCTTTAAGCTGCAGAAGGACGTCATTGAGGCCGAGGTCGAGGTCATTCGCCTGATGGGTGCCGAGTTCCGCTATGGCGTGGAAGTCGGTCGAGACGTGACGCTCGACGAGCTGCGCGCGCAGGGCTTCAAGGCCTTCTACGTTGCCATTGGCTGCCAGGGCGGCCGCCTTGCCGGCATTCCGGGTGAGGATGCCGAGGACGTGACCGTGGCCGTCGACTTCCTTCGCGAGGTTAACAGCGGCAAGATCGATACCCTGTCCGGCCGCACCATTGTGGTGGGTGGCGGCAACGTGGCCATCGACGTTGCCCGCAACGCCTGCCGTCTGGGTTCCGAGCACGTTGAGATGTTCTGCCTGGAGAGCGAGGCTCAGATGCCCGCCAGCGAGGAGGAGCGTCGCGAGGCCGTTGAGGACGGCGCTCACATCAGCTGCGGCTGGGGCCCCAAGGAGATTCACCTGGACGAGGCCGGTCGTGTGTGCGGTATCACCTTCAAGCGCTGCACGCGTGCCTTTGACGACGAGGGCCGTTTTGCGCCCGAGTACGACGAGAACGATCTGCGCCGTGTCGATGCCGACCGTGTCGTCATGTCGATTGGCCAGTCCATTGTGTGGGGCGACCTGCTGGCTGGCTCCAAGGTGGAGCTCGGCCGCGGCCAGGGCGCCCGGGCCGATCCCCAGACTTACCAGACCGCCGAACCCGACATCTTTGTGGGCGGCGACGTCTACACCGGCCCCAGCTTTGCCATCGATGCCATTGCCGCCGGCCACGAGGCTGCCGTGTCCATCCATCGCTTTGTGCAGCCGGGCTCCACGCTCACCATCGGCCGCAACCAGCGCCGCTACACCGCGCTCGACCGCGACGATGTCGTGATCGAGAGCTACGACAACGCGAGCCGCGAGGTTGCGCATGTGGACCGCGAACGCGAGAAGGCTGCGCCGTTTAGCGAGTATGTTGAGACCTTTACCGAGGAGCAGGTGCGCGCCGAGACCGCCCGCTGCCTGGGCTGCGGCGCCTCGATCGTCGACCCCAACAAGTGCATCGGCTGCGGCCTGTGCACCACCAAGTGCGCGTTCGACGCCATCCATCTGGATCGCGACCGCCCCGAGTGCTCCACGATGGTCAAATACGAGCAAAAGCTTCCAAGCCTGGGCAAGTACGCGCTCAAGCGCGCCATCAAGATTAAATTCGGGAAGAAGTAAGAAACGCAACAAGCAGGAGAACGGCGCAGAGAGCGGTTGGACAGCGAGCGAGTCCCAGGCGTGGCGAGGTGCCTTGAAAGAGGAGGGCATAGGGCTTTTGCCCATGCCCGACGATTGAAAGGCAGATCGCCCGTCTGGGGCTCGCGCAGCGTCAAGCCGACCGCCGTTCGGTAGAACGGCGGAAGGAATTAAAAGTGCACGAGCTCGGAATCGTCTATCACATCATTCGCGATGTTGAGAATGTGGCGCGCGCTCATGGCGTGCGTCGCGTTTCGAGCGTCACGCTGCTGCTGGGCGAGGTCTCGGGCGTCGTCCCCGATCTACTACTCGACGCTTGGCGCTGGGCGGCGGATAAAAAGCCTATCACGCAGGGCGCGGAGCTTATCGTGGAGCCTGTCGAGGCCGTGACGCATTGCGAGGCGTGCGGCCGCGACTACGCGACGGTCGAGCACGGCAAGACTTGCCCCCATTGCGGCAGCGGTGAAACATACCTGCTGCAGGGCCAGGAGGTCATGATCAAACAGATCGAGACCCCCGACGAGGACCCGGCAGACGCTGCTCCTGACGGCCTCTCCGACGCCCCCGATGCCGTCGACGCCGCCAACCCTCTCCACATCGCCTAACATCTAATGTCTACATGGGCTAGAGTTCTAAACATATTTGCTTCGGTTAGTCAAGTCATGTCTGTTTAAACAAAATGGTGGCACGCAGACGCATTGGGATTCACCTAAAAGCGGTCTTAACGAACGGTGCACCTTTATATGTCTTTGAAAACAATCAGCAAATCACGTTTTAGCAGGCAATGAGCTATAAGCCAGCAACGTAATCAATTTGTAACAAACATAGACGTTTAAACAAATAATCCAACCTTTTGCGAATTTAGCTATAATTCCACAATCCAAACAGGTATACTCCTTTCATGTCGTGTAGGAAATACGTAGACAAAAAGGAGGTTATGTGATGGTAAGTATTGTTCTTGCTAGCCACGGGGACTTGGCAGCTGGAATCAAGCAGACGGGCTCGATGGTCTTTGGCGATCAGCCGTCTGTTGCCGTGGTCTCGCTCGAGCCGAGCATGGGCCCCGACGACTTCCGTGCCAAGGTCGAGGAAGCAGTCGCTTCCTTCGAGGACCAGGAGCAGGTGCTCTTCCTCGTTGATCTGTGGGGCGGCACGCCGTTCAACCAGATCAGCGGGCTCATCGAGGGCCACGATTCCTGGGCTATCGTCACCGGTGTCAACCTGCCTATGCTCATCGAGGCATATTCGCAGCGCTTTGACGCAAAGAACACTGCACATGCGATCGCAAAACATCTCGTGACTGAGGCTAAGGCTGGCGTGCGTGTCAAGCCCGAGTCTCTGGAGCCCGAGGAGAAGAAGCCGGCTGCGGCCGCCGCTGCTCCTGCAGGCGCCATCCCTCCGGGAACGGTCATCGGCGATGGGCACATCAAGATCGCCCACGTCCGTATCGACACCCGTCTGCTGCATGGTCAGGTGGCCACCACGTGGACCAAGCAGATCAACCCCAACCGCATCATCGTGGTTTCCGACGGCGTTGCTCACGACGAGCTCCGCAAGACCATGATCGAGCAGGCTGCCCCTCCGGGAGTCCGTGCCAACGTCGTGCCCATCAAGAAGATGGCCGAGGTCGTCAAGGACACGCGCTTTGGTGACACCAAGGCCATGCTGCTCTTCGAGAACCCGCAGGATCTGCTCAAGGCCATCGAGGCCGGCGTCGACATCAAGGAAGTCAACATCGGTTCCATGGCTCACTCCAAGGGCAAGGTCGTCGTCACCAACGCCGTCGCTATGGGCGATGACGACGTTAAGACTCTCGAGGCTCTCAAGGCCAAGGGCGTCAAGTTCGAGGTCCGCAAGGTTCCTTCGGATTCCTCCGAGGATCTCGACGCCATGTTGAAGAAAGCTAAGGCCGAACTGGCCGCTCAAGCATAGTAAAGGAGGGTCCGATACATGTCTGCAATCACTATTCTGCTTGTTGCGATTGTCGCGTTGCTTGCCGGTATGGAAGGCATTCTGGATGAGTTCCAGTTCCATCAGCCGCTCGTGGCATGCACGCTTATCGGTCTCGTAACCGGTCACCTTCAGGAGGGCATCCTCCTGGGCGGTTCTCTCCAGATGATGGCCCTTGGCTGGGCTAACGTCGGCGCCGCCGTCGCGCCTGACGCCGCTCTGGCCTCGGTCGCCTCTTCGATCATCATGGTGCTCGCCCTCAACGGCGGCGCTACCGATCCGTCGAAGGCCGTTACCGCCGCTATCGCCGTCGCTGTCCCGCTGTCGGTCGCTGGTCTGTTCCTGACCATGATCTGCCGCACCCTGGCTACCGCTATCGCTCACGCCATGGACGGTTGCGCCGAGAAGGGCGACTTCGCCGGCATCGAGCGTTGGCAGTACATTGCCATCCTTATGCAGGGCCTTCGTATCGCCATCCCGGCAGTACTTCTGTGCATCATCCCGGCCGAGGCTGTTACCAACGCGCTTAACGCTATGCCCGACTGGCTGTCCGGCGGCATGGCTGTCGGCGGCGGCATGGTCGCTTCCGTCGGTTACGCCATGGTCATCAACATGATGGCCACCAAGGAGACCTGGCCGTTCTTCATCCTCGGCTTTGTCCTTGCTGCCATCCCTCAGCTCACGCTGATCGCCCTTGGCCTCATCGGCATCTCCCTTGCCCTCATCTACCTTGGCCTTAAGGATCTGGCCAAGCAGGGTGGCGGCATGGGCGGTGGCTCCGGCGACCCGCTCGGCGATATTCTGAACGATTACGAGTAGGAGGGGAGTGATACATATGGCAGAGAACAAGATTCAGCTCACCAAGGCTGACCGCAAGAAGGTTTGCTTCCGTCATCAGTTCCTTCAGGGCTCGTGGAACTACGAGCGTATGCAGAACGGCGGCTGGTGCTTCGCAATGATCCCTGCGATCAAGAAGCTCTACACCAGCAAGGATGACCAGATTGCCGCTCTTAAGCGCCACCTGGAGTTCTATAACACCCACCCCTATGTTTCCGCCCCCGTCATTGGCGTTACCCTCGCCCTCGAGGAGGAGCGCGCCAACGGTGCTCCGATCGACGACGTCGCCATCCAGGGCGTCAAGGTCGGTATGATGGGCCCGCTCGCCGGCGTCGGCGACCCTGCCTTCTGGTTCACCCTTCGCCCGATTCTGGGCGCTCTGGGCGCTTCCATGGCCCTGTCCGGCAGCATCGCCGGTCCGCTGCTGTTCTTCTTCGCGTGGAACATCATCCGTTACGCCTTCCTGTGGTACACGCAGGAGTTTGGCTACAAGGTCGGCTCCTCCATCGCCAAGGACCTCTCCGGCGGTCTGATGGGCAAGGTTACCGAGGGTGCTTCCATCCTGGGTATGTTCATCATCGGCGCCCTGGTCGAGCGCTGGGTGTCCATCTCCTTCACCCCGGTCGTCTCCAAGGTCACGCAGTCTGCTGGCGCCTTTATCGACTGGGCTAGCCTGCCCTCCGGCTCCGAGGGCGTCAAGGAAGCGCTGACGATGTACAACTCCATCGGTGCTACCGCCCTTGATCAGGTTAAGGTCACCACGCTTCAGGCTAACCTCGATCAGCTCATCCCCGGCCTTGCCGCTGTGTGCCTGACTCTGCTGGTCTGCAAGCTCCTCAAGAAGAAGGTCAGCCCGATCGTCATCATCCTGGCTCTCTTCGCCGTCGGCATCATCGGTCGCGTCTGCGGCTTCATGTAAGCACGCTTCGGCTTAAGACCGAGAGTTGCTAGGCAAGGGCTTTTGAGCCATTGAAACGGACCGCACCCGGTGGGTACACTGGATGCGGTCCGATTGTTTTTTATTGGAGGGCGAGGCGCGTATGGCGCAATCTCAGAACAGCACGGTCGATCTGGCAACGCCGGCAACCTGCCTGATGGGGCTTACCAGTCACGGTAACGTAATGGTGGGCAATAAGGCGTTTGAGTACTATAACGAGCGCAATCCCGAGGATTATATTCAAATCCCGTGGGACGAGGTCGACTATATTGCCGCCGAGGTTTTGCGCGGCACCAAGAAGATTACGCGTTTTGCCATCTTCACCAAGGACAACGGTCACTTTACGTTTTCGACGCGCGACGACAAAGAGACGCTGCGCGCTGTGCGCAAGTACGTGGACGAGGATAGACTCGTGCGTTCGCCCGACTTTATCGACGTAACGACCAAGGGCGCCAAGAGCATCCCCTCCGTTATCAAAAACCTTTTCCACAAAGGCAACTAGCTCCTCATAAGTTGCGGTGAAATAGTTCCTAAATACGGCTTTAGATGCTTCAGACAGGAACTATTCCACCGCAACTTCGAAGTCTAGTCATGCGACGTATTGCGATGCAGTAAATCTGCTACACTAGTACAACATGCCTCCGTAGCTCAGGGGATAGAGCACCGCTCTCCTAAAGCGGGTGTCGACGGTTCGAATCCGCCCGGGGGCACCAGAGAAATAGCAGGTCAGACGGTATAAATAGTCTGACCTGTTTCTGTATGGATAGGGGTAAAACCCGCCTGAAGGGTGAAAAAGGGGTGAAAGTTCATTCTATGGGGAAACATCGCGACTTCATATTTCACCCCAGAGTTT
>CAJJZO010000034.1 GCA_905197585.1 uncultured Collinsella sp. | reverse complement strand
GGGCTACATGCTCGTCGACGTCGTGGTCCAGGCGCACCGCTATTCGCGCCTGCAGGCCCTGTGCGACGACTTTGCCGATGCATTTGCCAATGCCGATAAACTGCTGCTGATTGATGTGTTCTCGGCTGGCGAGATGCCCATTCCGGGTGTCACCTCTAAGATGCTCGCCGATACCGTGCGCGCCAAGCATCCTGGCAAGGAGGTCGTGTACTGCTCCAGCCGTCTTGAGCTCAATCAGGAGCTCGAGCAGATGGTGGGCGAGGGCGACCTGCTGCTCACTATGGGTGCCGGTGACGTTACGACCGTCGGTCCCGAGTTCATTGAGTATCTGACTGCCAAGAAAGACGCTTAAGTCTAATGGGTCTGTTTAACGCCGTCATGGCGCTCTCGGGCATGATCGACACGGATGTGATCGAGGACGAGCGCCTTGCGCGTCATACGAGCTATCGTATCGGCGGCAAGGCCGACCTCTTTGTGACGTGCCATAGCTATCATGCCCTTCGCCGCGCCGTGGCGGTGCTCGATCGCGAGCAGGTGCCGTGGGTCATCATCGGCAAGGGCTCCAATCTGCTGGTTGCCGATGGCGGTTATCGCGGTGCCGTCATTTCGCTCGGACGTGAGTTTCAGCGCACGGTTGTTGCCGATGACGGTTGTACGCTGACGGTCGGTGCGGGCGTGATGTTTGCGCGCCTGGTCAACGATGCCCTGTCGCGTAGCCTCTCGGGCCTTGAGTTTGCCGTTGGCATTCCTGGTTCGGTCGGCGGTGCGATATCTATGAATGCAGGCACACGGACCGAGTGGATTGGCTCGCTGGTTGAGGATGTCGTAACGTTTGACCCGGCATCCGGTATCAAGCATTATGCGGGGTCCGAGATCACTTGGGGCTACCGCGAATGCAGCCTTCCCCGCAATGAGATCATCCTCGAGTGCGTGCTCAAGCTTAAACCGGCGCCCAAGGCCGACATTCGCGAGCGCATGGAGCGGTACCTGACGAGGCGCAAGCGTACGCAGCCCATGGGTCGCGCATCCTGCGGGTCGGTCTTTCGCAACCCGCAGGATGCGAGTGTGGGCAAGCTTATCGAGGATTGTGGATTAAAGGGTTTTTCGATTGGCGGCGCGGAAGTTTCGCCCGTTCACGCTAATTTTATCGTTAATAACGGAACTGCCTCGGCCGATGACGTTGCCGCGGTTATCAGACATGTGCACGGAAAGGTGAGGGAGGCGTATGGCATCGAGCTCAGACCGGAAGTTAAATTCCTCGGCTTCTAGAGCATCGAAACCCACCTTCCGCCGCGCCGGAGGGCGTTCCGGCGCGCCTGCCAAACCTCAACGCAATACCGTCGCGCACTCTAAGTCTGTCGGGCATGCTCGACAGACCAGTCGTCCGGTTGTCGGCTCGCAGCTCGGTAATCGTCCGGCCGCAAAAAAGTCCTCGCGTCCCTCGGTGACGTCAAAGCCTGTTATGGGCGCCAAACCCGCCCGTCCCATGGCAACTCCTAAGCCCTCGACGGGAACTAAGGCGGCGCGTCCGGGTCGCACGCTGGGCGCATCGAAACCGCGCTCGCTGACATCGGTGCCGGCTACCGCCAAGAAGCCTTCGGGTAAAAAAAGCGTCAACCCGTTGTCTTCACTTGGGGCGATGGTAAATAAAACATCAGACGCCGCTTCTGTCGTTGCAGGCAAAGGCAAAATCGTGGGCGGCGTTCTGGCCGCCTTGGCCGTGCTCGTCGTCGTTGCCATCGTGGTGATCAACTCTGGATTGTTTACCGCCACTGATATTCAGATTCAAGGCAGCGAGCATGTGACGAAGCACGATGCTATCCAGCTGATCGATTTGCCCGAGGGAACGTCGCTTTTTAACGTCGATCCCGACCAGATTACCGAGGATCTCAAGCAGAACCCGTGGGTCTCGGGCGTGGATGTCCAGCGTCAGTTCCCGCATACGCTCATCATTACGCCGATGGAGCGCAAGGTCATCGCAATTGCCTATATCAGTTCCGATGACCTTGCCTGGGCCATCGGGGATGATGACACTTGGATCGCCCCGCTGTCGACGTCGGTCGAAGTGGACGACCAGGGCAACGTCATCACGACGGGTCAGGGCTCAAATACCTTGACCGGAATCGATGCCGCGCTGGCGCTCGCTAAGCACTATGGCGCGGTGTTGTTGACTGATGTCTCGGCGGATGTCGCTCCGGTTTCCGGCCAGGCAGTGAGCTCCAAGGCCGTTAAGGCTGGCTTGGATTATGTGCGTGGTTTTTCGAGCGAGTTCTTGGGACAAGTCAAGGATATTTCCACGCCTTCGGTCGAAGCCATCTCGGCAAACCTCAATAACGGCATTGAGGTGTCGCTGGGCGATTCGAACGATATCGTCAAGAAGGAGCGCGTAGTCACCAAGCTGCTTTCGCAGGTAGAGGGCGTAACGTATATCAATGTGCGCTCTCCGGGTAACTATACATTTAGGAACGCTCCGACCTCGTAGCGCTGGTTGATGCTTTGTTGAGGGGCCATACCACGCCGTTTATCTGGTTTGTTTGGTTTTCACGGTCAATTATTTGACTGATACGTTCATAATGTGCAACCATAATACGGTTTACCTTTGCATTTACTTTCAACCTGAAGGTTAATGTGCGCAGGGGTCGACCCATGCTATGGGTATAACCTTTGTTCGGAGGACAGACATGCACGAGACAGAGATCAACAACTACCTTGCCGTCATTAAGGTGGTCGGCGTCGGCGGCGGCGGTACCAACGCGGTCAATCGAATGATCGAAGAGGGCATCCGCGGCGTCGAGTTTGTTGCCATCAACACCGATGCTCAGGCACTCGCGATCTCTGATGCCGATATCAAGGTGCACATCGGCACCGACCTTACCCGCGGCCTGGGCGCCGGCGCCAACCCCGAGGTTGGCCGCAAGGCTGCCGATGAGTCCCGCGACGACATTGCCGAGGCGCTCGCTGGCGCCGACATGGTGTTCATCACCTGCGGCGAGGGCGGTGGCACCGGTACCGGCGCTGCTCCCATCGTTGCCGATATCGCGATGAACGAGGTCGGTGCGCTGACCGTCGCCGTCGTGACCAAGCCCTTCACCTTCGAGGGCCGCAAGCGCAAGAAGAGCGCCGAGGAGGGCATTAAGACCCTCTCCGATTGCGTCGACACCATGATCGTCATCCCTAACGATAAGCTGCTCGACATCGCCGAGAAGAAGACCACCATGCTCGAGGCCTTCGCGATTGCCGATGGCGTCCTTTCCCAGGGCACCCAGGGCATCACCGACCTCATCACCGTCCCCGGTATCATCAACCTGGACTTCGCCGATGTTAAGACCATCATGAAGCAGGCCGGTACCGCCATGATGGGTATCGGTACCTCTTCTGGGGACACCCGTGCCGTCGACGCTGCCCAGCAGGCCATCTCCAGCCCGCTGCTCGAGAGCTCCATCGATGGCGCCACGCGCGTGCTGCTCTCCATCGCCGGTTCCAAGGACCTGGGCATCCAGGAGATCAGCGACGCCGCCGACGTTGTCGCCAACGCCGTCGACCCCGAGGCCAACATCATCTTCGGTACCGTTGTCGACGAGTCCCTGGGCGATCAGGTGCGTATCACCGTCATCGCTACGGGCTTCTCCGACTCCAACGTCAACCGTCAGGACGAGCTCTTTGCTGCTCAGCAGTCTCAGAGCAAGGCCGCTGCCTCCGCTGAGCCGCAGCGCACCGCTCCTGCCACGAGCCCGGCTCAGGCCGCTCCGACCCGCAATGTCGGTGGCACCGAGCTTCCTAACTTCGGCAACGATCAGTTCGAGCTTCCCGACTTCCTGAAGCGCGGTAGCTTCTAAGTCGTTTTTTGCATTGTTGTGCACAGGGGCGTGTCCGTATGGACGCGCCCTTTTTATTTCGACTTTGTAAACTGGAACCTCCAATCTCTTTACGTTCCCTTTACGATTGCCTCCAGCTCAGCAGGTATCCTTTTAGAGAAGTATGACAGCCGTATAAACGCGGGCTGTAGCGGCGATGCCGCGGTACTTGTGTTATTAGGAGGCTTTAGTATGGCAGCACGTGCGGACAACGTTTCGCGTGTCGACCATGATGGAGTTACGTTGGTGGAGGGCGCGACATCCGATGTTCGCTTTGCCTTCACCGAGCGCGCCGGTGGCGTTTCCGAAGATGCGTACTCCTCACTCAACTTGGGCTCGCATGTTGGCGATGATCCCTTTGCTGTTCAAGAAAATCGTCGCCGCGCACTCGAGGCTATGGGTGCCGCCGAGTGCGGGCACAACCTGCTCGTTCCCAATCAGGTCCATGGTGACCATATCGTTACGGTGACCTCGAACGGTGCCGATGACCTTGAGGACGTCCGCGAGCAGATTGCCGAGGGCTGCGATGCCATCGTCTGTACGGCGCATAACGTACCCGTGCTGCTCTGCTTTGCCGACTGCGTTCCCGTGGTGCTGGTGGCCCCCGGCGGATTTGCCGTGGTGCACTCCGGTTGGAAGGGCACGATTGCACGTATTTCCGCCAAGGCGTGCCAGGCGCTTTGCGATGCTGCCGGTTGCGATGCGAGCGACGTTTCCGCCTATATCGGCCCCCATATCTTGGGTGATGAATATGAGGTATCCCAGGAACTCATGGATCGCTTTGCCGCCGAGTTCTCTTGCATCGATGCGAATACCTCTCGTATGCTCGATCTTTCCGCTGCCATTCGCGAGGCGCTGGTAGATGTCGGTGTCGACGCGGATAATATCGTGGATACCCAGCTTTCGACCGTGCGTCAGAACGACCGCTTTTATTCCTACCGTAACGAGGACGGCACCTGTGGGCGCCATGCTGCGATCGGCGTGATGCTATGAGAAAGATCGTATCGGTCCTGAGCGCCGCTGTGCTTACGCTTACGCTGTGCGCTTGTTCTTCGGGATCTTCTACCTCTTCCATTACCGTCGCCGGCTCCACGACCTGCCTTCCTATCGCCGAGATTGCGGCCGAGGGCTTTAAGGAGGAGACCGGCATCGACGTGCTCGTTTCCGGTTTGGGTTCTTCCGCTGGCATCGAGGCCGTCAGCGCCGGCACGGCCGATATCGCCAGTTCCTCCCGTGGACTCAATGCCGACGAACAGGATCTGGGCCTGACCCCCATCGTCATTGCCCACGACGGTATTGCGGTCATCGTGAACGACGACAACCCCGTCGATAACCTCTCGACCGAGCAGCTCCGCGATATCTACGCCGGCAAGATTACCAACTGGAAAGAGGTCGGTGGCGAGGACCTGAAGATTCAGGTTATCAATCGCGACGAGGCGTCCGGTACGCGCGAGGCCTTCCGTACCATCGTGATGGATGGCACGCCGTTCGATCGCCGCTCGGCTGTTCTTTCGGGTACGGGCCAGGTGCGCGACGTGGTATCTCGTTCGCGTGGGGCCATCGGCTACATTTCGCTGGGCTTCGTCGATAGCCTCAACGCCAAGACCTCGGTCAAGGCCGTCTCGGTCAACCATGTCGAGGCATCCGAGAAGACGGTCGCGAGCGGCGGCTATCCCATCTCGCGCGACCTTTACTTCTTTGTGAAGGCTGCGCCTTCGCAGCAGGCGCAGGATTACATCGACTACGTGACGTCCGAAAAGATGGACAAGCAGATTCGCGAGGCGGGCTTTATTCCCGTCACCAACGACGAGAAGGGGAGTGAGTAGCATGGAAGCACAGGAAAACTCCCAGACTGAGCAGAATGCTCAGGCACCCAAGAAGCGCGAGCTGGCGCTCGTATCGCGCAGTACCTATATCAAGGAGAAGGCGCTGCAGTGGATCTTCTTTGCCTGCGCGTTTTTGGCGGTCGTTACCGTCATCCTGATTTTTGTCTTTACCATGTACTCGGCGCTGCCCGTCTTTACCGACATCGGTCTGGCGGACTTCTTTAGCTTTACGTGGGCGCCCTCTGAGGGCCACTACGGCATCATGTCGCTGCTTGCCGGCTCAGGTCTGGTGACCGTCGGTGCGCTCGCCATGGGCGTGCCGCTAGGTGTGGGCACGGCCGTGTACCTGGTCGAGATCGCCGGCAAGCGCGTGCGCAAGCTCATCAGCCCTGCCGTCGACCTGCTGGCCGGCATCCCTTCTATCATCTACGGCTTTTTCGGCATGATCATCATCCGCCCGTTTATCGCACAACTGACCGGCGGCCTTGGTTTTGGTGCGCTGACGGCGTGGTTTGTGCTCGCCATCATGATCGTCCCTACCATCACCACGCTCACCATCGATGCCCTCAATTCCATTCCCATGGGCATTCGCGAGGCATCGTATGCCATGGGTGCTACTAAGTGGCAGACCATCTATAAGGTCGTGCTACCTGCCGCTAAGCTGGGTATCGTGGATGCCATCGTGCTGGGTATGGGCCGTGCCATCGGAGAGACCATGGCCGTGCTCATGGTCGTGGGTAACGCCCCGGTTATTCCCGACAGCATTGCGAGCCCTATCTCGACGCTCACGAGCCAGATCGCGCTCGACATGAGCTATTCCTCGGGTCTGCATCGCTCGGCGCTGTTCGGCATGGGCGTGGTCCTGTTTATCATCTCCGCCACGCTGGTGGGCATCGTCCGTCTGATTTCCAAGAAGAAGAGGGGGTAGGCTATGTCCGATTCCGTTGACACGACGGTCGATACGACCTCGTCGCGCGAGCGCATCAAGCGTGCCCTTTCCCACGGCAAGAAGGGCCGCATCAACAAGGACCTGTCCAACAAGATCATGCTTGGCGTGTTTCGTGCCGCTGCCTACATCACCACGCTGGTGCTGGTCGCTATCATCGCCTACGTGGTCATCAACGGCCTGCCACACATCTCGCTCGACTTTATCTTCGGTTGGCCCCAGGGCGTCAACGCCGAGGGCGGAATTTGGCCCACGATCGTCTCGACCGTCTACGTGACGGCGCTCGCCATGCTTATCTGCACGCCGATCGCTGTGCTGGCAGCCGTCTATCTGGCCGAGTACGCCAAGCAGGGCAAGGTCGTCGAGCTCATTCGCTACGCTGCTGACGCTTTGGCCTCGGTGCCCTCCATCGTTATGGGCCTGTTTGGCTACGCCTTGTTTGTCGAGGCCATGGGCCTGGGCCTTTCGATGGTCTCGGCCGCCCTGGCACTCGCGCTCTTGATGCTTCCCATCGTCATGCGTACCACCGAAGAGGCCATTCGCGCCGTTCCGCGCTATATCCGCTGGGGCGCATATGGCCTGGGCGCCACCAAGTGGCAGGTTGTCTCCAAGATCGTGCTTCCTTCGGCCTTTGGCCGTATTGCCACGGGCATCGTTCTCGCCATCGGCCGTGCCATTGGCGAGACCGCGGTGGTGCTCTATACCATGGGGCAGGCCATCAATCTACCTATTTCGCCGCTCGATTCCGGCCGCCCCATGACGGTTCACCTGTATCTGCTTGCCAACGACGGCATCAACATGAACGCAGCCTACGGCACCGCGCTCTTGCTGATGGTGATCATTCTGGCCTTCAACCTGTTTGCGCGCTTCCTGTCGCGCAAGCGTCGCTAGTTAAGGAGTCCCATGTCCGTTTATCAGTCCGCTCCCACGTTGGAGCAAGCGGCCATTACGGCCAAGGATTTCAACTTTTGGTACAGTGACTTTCATGCGCTGACGGGGCTTGACCTCAACATCGCCAAAAACGCCATCACCTCCTTCATTGGCCCTTCGGGCTGCGGCAAGTCGACGTTTTTGCGCTGCATCAACCGCATGAATGACCTGATCGAGGGCACGCGCGTCGAGGGCACCATGACGCTCGACGGCAATGATATCTATGCCGAGGGCGTCGACCCGGTCGATCTCCGTCGTCGCGTGGGCATGATCTTTCAGCAGCCCAACCCGTTTCCCAAATCCATTTACGAGAATGTCGCCTTTGGCCCTCGTCTGCAGGGCGTGACTAGCAAAAGCGACCTCGATGACATCGTGGAAGAATCGCTCAAACGCGCCAACCTCTGGAAAGAGGTATCCAATCAGCTCAACAAGGATGGTTTGGCGCTCTCGGGCGGTCAGCAGCAGCGTCTGTGCATCGCGCGCGTGCTTGCGGTGCAACCCGATGTCCTCCTGATGGACGAGCCCTGCTCCGCCATCGACCCCACGTCCGTCTCTAAGGTCGAGGATCTGATGGCCGAGCTGGCGCCCGAGATGACGATCATCATCGTCACGCATTCAATGCAGCAGGCAGCTCGCATTAGCGACTACACCGCATTCTTCTTGCAGGAAGTTGCCGGCGAGCCCGCTACGCTCATCGAGTATGGTCAAACCGACGCGATCTTCACCAGCCCGGTGGACTCGCGGACGGAAGACTATATCACCGGCCGCTTTGGCTGATCGGTGCGACTAGTCCCAAGCCGATCGGACCTGGTCCGGTGCGTATTCACTGTGCGGGCGGCATGACCGCACCCAACTGATTGGAGTGAACCATGCGCAAACTGTTTTCCCGTCAGCTCATCGAGGCCCGTCACGAGATGCTGAGCATCTACGAGGCCGTCGATCTGGCCCTCCACGATGCCGTGAAGGCCTATGTGACCGACGACCGCAAGCTCGCCACCAAGACCAAGAAGCGCACGCTTTCGATTGACGCACGCTGCGCCAACCTGGAGGCCGTCTGCTACAACCTGATCGCCACGCAGTCGCCGGTCGCCTCCGACTTCCGCTTGCTGCAGACGATCATCTACGTCGACTTTAACCTGCAGCGCATGACCGATAAGGTTCGCCAGATTTGCCGCGCCACGCGTCATATGATCAAGGCCGACATCTCGCTGCCCAAGGAGCTTGTCGGCACGGTCGAGGCCGAGGCTGAGGCCGTCTACCAGGTGCTGGGCTCTTCGCTTTCTGCGCTCGTCACCAACGACATGTCCATCATCTGCAACTTGGCCGTCGAGGACGAGCCAGTGCACGCCGCCTACGAGAAGTTCTTCCGCACCTTTAACCGCATGGACACGGGCGATTTTATGGACGACGACAGCAACTATGACGACCTGCGCCGCGCCATCATGGTTTCGCGCTACCTCGATCGCATCGCCTCGATTTCCATCGATGCCGCCTGCCGTCTGACCTTCCTGTTGACCGGACAGCGTATGACTGCCGGTGATATCGCCTGCACTGATGAGGATGAGCTCGAGAGCATGCGCGTGCCTTCGGGCGAGGGTGTTATCATGAGGCCCGCCGTCGACGCTCGCTACGTTGCCAAGGTGCCCACTAACGAGGTCAGCGAGGGTCTTCGCTACCTGCTCGATCATCTTGAGGACGAGGACGATGGCGAGGACGACGAGGAGTAAGTAATTCCGTTCGTCGAAAGATTGTAAATACCTAAGTGAGCGCGGCCTTGCACATGCGGGGCCGCGCTCTTGCGATAGCATGGGACTACTTGTTTGGCTGTCAGCGGAGGCGATTAGCAATGGATAACTATTTGGACTTGATGCGCGCTCGCCGCGAGCAGATTCTGGAACGTTTTTATGCGGCGCTCGATCGCGCAGGCCGTCCCCACGACGCCGCGCGCCTCATTGCCGTGTCCAAGACCGTTGGTGTCGATGAGACCGTTGCCGCCATCCAGGCGGGATATCGCCATTTTGCCGAGAACCGCCCGCAGGAGCTGGTTCGCAAGCTCACGGGTCTGGCGGAGCATCCGGAGCTGCCCGAGGTGCGCTTCGATATGATCGGCAACCTGCAGACCAATAAGATCAATGCGGTGCTGGGCTCAGCCGAGCTGATTCACTCGGTGGGTTCGCTGCATCTGGCGCAGGCGATCTCGAGCCGTGCTGTTCGCAAGATTGAGGCAGGCGAGCTCGTCGGCCCCCAGCGTGTGCTCATTGAGGTCAATGTGAGTGGTGAGGAGTCGAAGGGAGGCTTTTCACCCGATGAGATTCGCGCCGCCGCGGGTGAGCTTGCAGAACTTGAGGGAATTTGCGTACAGGGGCTTATGACTATGGCGCCCCGGGGGAATAAGGATGTGGCACGCCGCACCTTTGCGGGGCTTCGTGAGCTGAGGGATGAGCTGGAGGCGGCGCATCCCGATTTGAACCTGCCTGAGCTTTCCTGCGGTATGAGCGAGGACTTTGAGTCTGCCCTTGAGGAGGGCTCTACGCTCGTTCGCCTGGGCAGGGTAGTATTTAGCCCGGAGTTTGCAGTAAAATAAGGCTCTGAAGTGCGCACTGATTATCGGGGCGCCTGCACTAAACCGCGAGAGGACACAACCATGGGCTTCCTTGACGAGATTAAAAATAAGATGCACCTGGGCGGCCAGCAGGGTTACGACCAGGGTTATGGCCAGGACGACGACTACGGCTACGATGACGGCTATGACGATAGTTATCAGGGCAACGGCTACAGTGGTGCTTCGGGCGAGGGCTTCTACACCCAAGACGAGCCGAGCAACGGCCTGCTTGGCCAGACGCGCCGCGGTGAAGCTGAGTCGGTTGCCGTGTATACGCGCTCCGGTCAGCTGGTCGGCGATGACTCCCGCCATGCCACGACGTATAACCCGCCTTCGCGCTCGCAGGACAGTGTTGCGAGCGGTTATCGTCCTGGTGCCTATGACACGCCGTCGAGCTATGCCGAGAATACCCGCGCCCGTGCCGCCGCTGCACCCGCGCCTGCACCGAGCGATGCCTCGGCCTATGCGAGCAATATCATCAACGCCACACCGCAGCTGCCGGCCTATGTCCTGCGCCCCGAGAGCTATGACGACGTGGAGACCGTGGTGCGCCGCGTTCGCACCAAGCAGCCTGTCGCACTGATTTTTGTGGGCGTACGCACCGAAGTTGCCAAGCGCGTCTTGGACTTCTCTTACGGCTTTGCCTGCGGTCTGGGTGCTACGGTCAAGGAGGTGGGCGACCGCGTGTTCATGGTGCTGCCCGCCGGTTGCGAGGTCAAAGATTCCGATCTCAAGAAGCTTCGTGCCGACGGCTACCTTAAGTAAAGACAAGACGAGGAGATTCCCATCAACATCTACACTATCGTCCAGCTGGTCAACACGCTGTTTAACTTCTATTCCACGCTCATTGTCGTCTACTGCTTTATGACGTGGATTCCCATGAAGCAGGGTGGTTTGCTTCAGGATATTGCCGCGGTGCTTGATAGCGTGTGCGGTCCGTGGCTCAACCTGTTCCGTCGTTTCATCCCGCCGATGGGCGGTATCGATTTTTCGCCGGTCGTTGCGATTATTGCGTTGCAGTTGGTGCAGAGGCTGATTCTGCAGCTTCTTATAGGTATACTCGTATAGAACTGACTTGGTAACTTACGTCGGGCGTGTAGCGCCGAGGCGATGAAAAAGGAGACTTGTTATGGCTATTACCCCTGCAGACATCCAGGCTCAGACTTTCTCTGAGGCCAAGCGTGGCTACGATCCTGCTGAGGTCGACGTCTTCTTGGAGACGCTGTCCTCCGAGGTTGACGCTATGCTCGCTAAGATCGTCGACCTTAAGGGCCGTCTGACTGCTACCGAGCAGCAGCTTGCCGATGCGCAGGCTCAGCTTGCCCAGGCTCAGGATGCCCCCGCCCAGGCCGTTCCTGCCGCCCCCGTGGCTGCTCCCGCCCCTGACTTCTCCGCTCAGGAGCGCCAGATTTCCGCTGCCCTGATCGCTGCCCAGCAGACCGCTGAGACCATCGTCAACGATGCCAACGAGAACGCTGAGCGTATCCGCAACGAGGCTGACGCCAAGGCCCGCGAGGTTATCCGCCAGGCTCTGACCGAGAAGCAGGCCGAGCTCGAGGAGATCGATCGTCTCAAGGCTTCCCGTGAGGAGTTCAAGGCCGAGTACCTCAAGCTCATCCAGCACTTCATGGACGATGCCCAGAACTCCTTCCCGGCCGACCTCATGGCCTCCACGCCGGTCGGTTCTGCCGCTTCTCCTGCAGTGACTGTTCCCGCCGAGCCGCTGCCCGTCGCTGACCCGGTTGTCCCCGTGGCCGATCCCTTCGCCCCGATCGACAACTTTGCTGCCGACGACCTGGACTAACATTCGGCCTACAATTTAGTGCCTAGAAAGGACCCGCAGCTTGCGGGTCCTTTTTTATGACTGTGCCGGGGTGCGTAACATAAAAACCGAGCCCTGCACATAGTGGCGCAGAACTCGGCGAACGGGTGAGCGGTCAAGGGTAGGTTTTAAGGCATGTCCCAAAAATCTACTTGAGGAGGAAGTCGGAGAGGGGAATGGTGCGGGCCTCGCGATGCTCGGGATCGGCGATGTGGTCGGCAGGATATCCACAGACGAGCATGTGATAGGGATAGACGCCCTTGGGCAGATTGAACTGCTCCTGCGCCACCTCAGGCTTAAAATGGCATACCCAGCACGTTCCCAGGCCCTGCTCGGTGGCCTCCATCATCATCTGATCACACACGATTGAGGTGTCGATTTCACTAGAATTCATCTGGTCATACGGGCGCACCCAAGCATCACCGGTAACGCTGCAAATAAGGAAGACAAGCGGAGCGCCAAAGATAGACTCATCACGAGCAAACCGAGGCTGACAAGCAGCTGCCTTCTCCAGAAGCTCAGGCGTATCCAACACCATCACACGGGTTGGATGATTATTACAAGCAGAAGGAGCAATACGCCCAGCCTCAACAATGGCATCCACCACAGCCTGCTCAACAGGACGGTCCTCAAACGAACGACAAGAATACCGACCACGAGCCAGATCCAAATAAGACATACAAGCCCTCCAAAGCTAATAAAACAACCTAAAACTAAGCAAAAGGGTACCCAAAGCCCCATTCAGCCAAACGCCTACCGAATGCCAAAGTGTTCAATTGGGTACTAAAGGTCCCTTCAGCCAACCCCCCATTGCACTATAGCCATCAGCCAAAGTTCCCAATGGTGGTACATAAGGGAGCGGGGCCCCCCC